>JAGWML010000227.1 GCA_028873155.1 Acidobacteriota bacterium | reverse complement strand
CTCTCTGGCAGACCCGCCATCAGCTAGAAGCTAGAGGCTAGTAGCTAGAAGCTGCCCTCTCACAGAAACAGAATGCACATCGGCGTCGCCGCGGCCACGCTCTTGCCTTGATCGGCCAGCCGCCCCGTCTGCGGGTCGCGCGCAAACACGCTCAGCAGATTGGAGTCCTGGTTCGCCACCAGCATCCACCGCTCCGTCGGGTCCAGCGTAAAATTTCGCGGAATCTTCCCGCCGCAGTTCGAGCGCACCATCGGCGTCAGCGCGCCCGTCGTTGGATCGGCCTTGAAGCTGTAAAGGAAGTTATTGTCACGATTGGCAAAGTAGACAAACCGCCCATCCTGCGCGATGACCGTGTCGCACGCCCGGCTCAAGCCGTGAAAATCTGAAGGCAGCAGCTCCAGCGTCGCCATCCGCGTCAAGCTGCCGTCCGTCTTGTTCCACTCCAGCACGTACACCGTCGAGGCCAGCTCGTTCACGCAATACGCCGTGTGGCCGTTGGGATGAAAGTGCAGCGTTCGCGGCCCCGCGCCCGGCTCGGCCTCAAACGCACCCGCCGCCGTCAGCCGCGCCGTCGACGCGTCCAGCGCGTAGATGTGAATCCTGTCCCCGCCCAGGTCATTCACATACGCAAACCGGTTGTCTGGTGAGTACGAGCAGAAGTGCGCATGCGCCGCCTCCTGCCGGTCCGGGTTCGGCCCATGCACGGTGTAGTGCTCTGTCCACACCGCCTCGCTCAGCTTGCCGTCACTCACTCTGAAAGCCGCCGCGCTCCCGCCGCCGTAATCCGCCGACAGCAGCACGCGCCCCGTGTGATCCAGCGCGACATGGCAGGTCCCCTTCGCCGCCGAGTTCTGCGCCGAGAGTTTCTCCAGCGCGCCATTCTTCACGCGGAAGCTCGCCACCTCGCCCGTCGGCCGGCCGTTGAAGCTGTCCACTTCGCAGGCGGCAAACAGATGCTTCCTGTCCTTCGACAAGCAGATCCAGTCCACTGTCGAGACCTTCGCCGCCACGCCCGCCGGTGTCAGCGTCCCCGTTGCTCCATCCCAGTCGTAGGCGAGAATCCCGTTCTCCGTCCCCGACGCGACAAACACGCGCGGACGGTCGGGCGCAGCAAGACTGCGCGCGGTGGCAGCGGCGGTTACGGTGGCAGCAGTGGCTGTCTTCATAAAAGTGCGGCGTGTGGGTTTTCCCATGGCATCTGCGATTGTCGCCGATGGGACTTGCCGTGCGCTACCCAAGCCCGCGCACAGTCCAAGTCTCACAACGATTCAATTGCGCTGATCTTGCGCCCCACTTCATAGGCAAGGCTTTCCACATCGGTAAAGAAGAGCTTGCGCTCCCGCACCGGCAACTCTCCGAGTAGCTCCGCAAAGCTCGCGCTCCCGCATGCCGGAAACGCCGCAAACCCCGCCGCGTCCGCCATCCGGCATCCCAGACTTACCAGCCGCGCCATCCCCCATTCGCCGTCCGCATGGGACGCATGGTGCTCCGCCACAATCGCCTCAAACTCCTCTGGGAGCTTCCACTCGTGCACCAGATCCCGGCCCACCTCGCAGTGGTCCTTGCCAAACAACTCTCGCTCGCACTCCAGGATGCTCGCCGGTGTTCCGCGATGCGTGCAGAGCAGATCCGCGTACTCCCTCGACCGCACGGATGCCAGTGCCATCCGCCCCACGTCGTGCAATACGCCGCAGGTGTAGGCCGCGTCCCGGTCCACAAAGCCCGCCGACGCCAGTTGCTCGGCAATCACCGCGCAGGCCAGGTTGTGCCGCCACAGCGCCCGGATTGATGGATTCCCCAGCGACTGGCCCATGTACCCGCGCACGCCCACCGTCAGGCACAACCCCTGCAGATGCCCCGCACCCATCACCGCAACCGCCTGCTGAATGCTGTGAATCGGAAACCGCGGCGCATACGCCAACGAGTTCACAATCGCCAGCACCTCGCCAGCGAATGCCGGGTCCGACGCAATCAGCTCGCTCAACTCCTGCAGTTGCACGTTCTCCCGGTGCAGCAGTTGCAGCACACGCAGCGCCACCTGCGAAAACGGCGGCAGCCGCAGATGCTCCCACGCCACTACCCCTTGTTCCTGCACCCGCATCTGTCCCCCTCACCCGTCCTTTGCACCTGCGCGTGCCACCGCTCGTGCCCCGGCCCTGGCCACAACAACTCCGTATCTGCTATGTCGGCAGGGAATGAGGTTCCAATAGTTCGTTGGGAGAAAGGCGCCCTTTCGCACCCCGCGCTTCAGTGCCGGAATCGCATCCGGCCCAGCCGCGGCACGGCAATGAGCGTCAACGCAAACAGAAAGATCGACCCTGCGATGAACTCCATCCGTCCCTCGCGCAGATCCTCATAGAAGAGCTTTGCAGCCATGAAGACCACCGCAGCATATGCAATCCGCGTCGCCTCCAGCCGCTGCCAGCGGGCCCCCGCATACGCCAGCCCCAGCGCAAGCGTGCACAGCGCCAGCGTGCGCATCAGCGCTGCGTGCGCATCCACGAGAACGACCATCCGTCCAACCGCGCCAATCAGCCCCTGCACCAGCAGCGCCGACAGGCCGCTCACCGCCACCGCAGCGGCCACCAGATGCAGCGTCTGTTCGCGCCATCCCTCCCCGGGCCGCTCCCGGCTCGAGACATAGCTGGCCAGCGCGCCAGCTGTCACCATCAGAAAGCTCACGCCCGGCCACGACGGTGTCGTCTCAGAGAAGGCGCGCAGCACCAGCCCCGGCAAACCAACAGCTAACGCCGCCGCCACCAGAAACACCACACCATGAAAATCCAGCGTGATGCACTCCAGCCTCACCCCCAGCACCACCACAACCACGGCCGCAATCGCCAGCCCGCTTGCGGCCCAGGCCGCCGGCAGGGTCCAAACCATCCCTGCCAGCAGCAGCCCTCCGCTCCATGCAGAAAAGACCCGGAAGTTTCTCGGCTCTGCCGCGCGCCGAAACAGCCGGAACGACGCCGCATAGAGCATCACGCTCAGCGCCAGGCATCCGGCACCAAGAATCTGTTCTCCTCGTTGCGGCACAAACGTCAGCACGCTCACAGACGCCAGCACGAACGCCACCATCACCTGCAGCACCTGCCACACGCGCAGACTGCCGCCCTCCACCATCGCCCTCCAGCCCACCGTCGCCGCGTCCATCGCGAACAGCGCAAGCGCGGGCCACAACAGCACCCACCGGTTCTCCGCCGGATATCCCGCGTGCATCCCTTCCGGTGCGCTGTAGATAAACAGAAGCAATGCCAAGCCGGAATCCACCGCCAGCGCAACAATCATCCGGTTCCAGTCATGCTCTCCATGCCGGATGCGCGCCTTGCTCATCAGCGCCATCGCCAGCAGCGCCACCACAAACGGCAGCACGGCATGCGTCGCCACCGCCAGGCTCACCGCCATCACTGAGAGTGCCGCAAACAGCACATTGGCCGCCGCGGACCGCGCCTGCATCCAGGCAATCGCTCCAGCGGCCGCGGCAAACAGGCCCACGACCGCCGCGCTCTCCCCCGCGGAAAGGGTGCCGAAACGCAGCATCAACTCCCAGAGCATCGGCCCCAGGATCAGCACTGCCGTAATCGCATACAGACTGCCGGCCAGTGCGCTCCGCGCTCCTGCCCGCGCCGCCCACACAACCCAAAGAAAGGTGTACGCCACGGCCAGCCCTGCGACAGGCAGCGGCGGCAACGCGCCCGACTCCATCACCGCCCGCAGCGCATACGCGCCGGCAATCCCCAGCAGCGCGCGACCCAGCACCGGCAACACGCCCACCGCCTGCTCCACCGAAGGGACTTCCTGCTGCCCTGCCAGCGCCGCTCGCAGCGCCACCGCCCGCTCCGCCTCGGCTTCCTCAGGATGCTCCAGAGCGTGAACCCGCTTCTCCAGCGCGTCCACCTGCTCCGTCAGATGCTTCAGATCCTCTGAAGACTCGTACATGGGTATTCACCCCATTCGCAGAGTAGTTCCCGGTTCGTCCGCTCAGTCTGCCCCTGCTCCGTACGTCGCACTCTCGCCGTCCCACGGCGGCAGCAGCTTCACCAGAACCCACAGAATCCCGAGCGGCAGAAGCGTCAGTCCAATCGCCACCAGCAGCCCTTCCTTCGTCACCAGCGCAACTTTGTAGGTCGTGTAACCCAGAAAGCTCTTCGAGAAAAGCTGCCCGCCAATCACCACATTCCAGCGCATCGCAAAGATGCCCACCAGCGTCAGCGCTCCAGCCACGGCGTAGATGCGCTTCCGCGCAATCTCGCTCAGCTTCGCCACCTGCGTTGTGGCCAGCAGCGCCAGCGGCACCAGCGTACCCATGCCAATCTGCACCACGATGTGGGAGAAGTACAGCTTCGAATGCACCATGAAGTCCAACGTGCGGAACGACTCATCGGCCTCATAGATGCGATGAATCAGATCCAGCATCTCCAGGCTGAAGTCAATGATGAATGTGTAGAAGAGATACATCGCGATCGTATCCACACAGCGCATATCAATCGTCGTGCCGCGCAGCTTCGACGTCGCCATGTAGATCACCATCACGCACGCAATCCCAGACCCCATGGCGGAAAAGATAAATACCACCGGCATCAGCGGC
>JAGWML010000226.1 GCA_028873155.1 Acidobacteriota bacterium | reverse complement strand
GGAGAAAGAGCCCTTTCCGTTTGTCTTCAGGATTTGAAGCGAAGCAATCCCTCGAACCAGCTGACACTTCAAGCCGATTCGCGACACGGAAGAATCGAATACGTCAACGCGCGCCTAAGGTACGGCAGGGAGGCGATCGGGTCCTCGATCAACGATAGAGGATGTGGATTTTTCCGCCACCAGACCGGCCAGGTTGTACTTGCCGACCTTGTAGCCCAGGTCGCTCCGTGAGAGTCCGAGCCTGCGAGCTGCTTCAGCCTGCACTCCCTTTGCCAAATCCAGCGATCGTGCGATGAGCGACTTTTCCAGACGCATCAGCGTGTCGCGCAGGTCCAGATCTGCAGGAAGCTGCGCGGCCAGAGCCTCAACCTGGCCTCGCACTGAGTCACTCTGCGGCAGTGCGATTGCAGGCTGAAGGATAAAGTCTTCTGGATTCAGATCCGTGCCCTTGCCGAGAATGAGCGCGCGCTCCAGCAGGTTGCGCAGTTCACGAACATTTCCAGGAAAGCTGTAATGCGAAAGCTTGTCCAGTGCTTCCGGGCTGAGCTGCTTTGCCGGCACCTTCATCTCTTCTGCGATACGCTGGCAAAGAGCCAGGCACAGCTCACCGATGTCCTCCGGGCGCTCCCGCAGCGGAGCCAGGTGGATGGGCACCACGGCAAGGCGGTAGTAAAGATCTTCGCGGAACAATCCATTTAGCACGCGCTCCTTCAAGTCGCGATGAGTC
The DNA here is from genome assembly GCA_028873155.1 of Acidobacteriota bacterium. Taxonomy (GTDB): domain Bacteria; phylum Acidobacteriota; class Terriglobia; order Terriglobales; family Acidobacteriaceae; genus Telmatobacter. The sequence continues at coordinate 3,887 of JAGWML010000226.1, read as the reverse complement.
GCAGCAAGCACGCGAACATTGACACGGCGCGTCGCGGTGGAGCCGACTCTTTGAATCTCTCCGTCGGCAAGAACCCGAAGCAGCTTAGCCTGCGCGGCTGGTGACATCTCTGCAACCTCATCCAGAAACAGCGTGCCTTCGTGTGCGGCTTCAAAGAGGCCGGCGCGCGATTTGTCCGCTCCCGTAAAGGCCCCGCGCTCGTGACCGAACAACTCGCTTTCCAGCAATGTCTCTGTCACCGCAGCGCAATTGATGGCGATGAAGGGCCGCGCAGCGCGCAGGCTGTTGCGGTGAATGGCCCGGGCAACCAGTTCCTTGCCTGTTCCGGTTTCTCCGGTGATGAGCACGGTGGTGTTCGTGGGCGCAACGCGGCCAATGAGGTCCCGCACTGCGCGCACGCCTGCGCTGTGGCCTAGGATATCGTCTGCACCTTCCAGCTTGCGCACTGTGGTCTTCAGCACAGCGTTTTCGCGCATCAGCGCAGTGCGCTCCGCCGCCCTTCGCACGGTCGCGCGGACAACATCGGGCACGAACGGTTTGCTCAGGAAATCAAAGGCTCCCTCGCGCATGCTTTCCACCGCGAGTTCCACCGTTCCCACCGCCGTGAGAAAGATGACCGACGTGGTGGGATCATCTTCCATGGAGGCGTGCAGGACATCGAGGCCGGTTCCATCCGGCATCTTCTGGTCTGTCAGAACCACATCAAAGTCGCTTCGGCGCAGACAGTTGATCGCCTCGGCCGCTCCCTGCGCCTGTGTAACCATATGCCCGTCGCGGCGAAGATTGACATCGAGGATTCTCCTCATTCCCGCTTCGTCGTCTACTACCAGAACGTTCGCCATGTGCAGCCTCCGCTACCCATCTGTTGTGCTATCGCGCCAGCGTCATGGTGAATACCACCGACCCATCGGAATTTGAACTGACCCACAGATTGCCGCCATGCGCCATGGCGACTCCGCGAGCGATTGCAAGTCCAAGCCCCGTGCCTCCGGGCTTGGTGGTAAAGAACGGCTCGAAGATGCGAGACAGGTTCTCTTCGGAGATCTGCATGCCGGAGTTCTCGACATCAATCCGCACCGTGCCGTTCTCTGACAAGCTGCGCAGCTTCACTTTGCCGCCCGCCGGAGTGGCATCAATTGCGTTGAGAGAAAGATTCAGCAAAGCGCCTTCCACCTGCGCGGCATCGATTTCCACGACGCTGTCATCGACCGGTCCGCAAGCGACATCGATTGAGCCTCCGGATGCGCGCACCCGCGAGACCTCGGCGACGTGATGGAGAATGTCTGCCAGCGCAATCTGGGAGCGCTGTGGCCGCGAAGGCCGGGCATAGGTGAGGAAATCCCCGGTCAGCTTTTCCAGCCGCCGGGCCTCTCTCGCGGCAATGGCAAACATCTCCTCGCGCTCAATGCTGCTGCCCTCGGGGTAACTCGCCGTGGCAAGAGAGCTTACGATCATCGCGACCGGGTTGCGAATCTCGTGTGCGATGCCGCTGGCGAACCGGCCCACTGCCGCAAGCTTCTCCTGCTCGACCAGAGACTCGCGCGCGAGTTCGAGCTCCGTCATCTTTTCGTAGAGGCTGGCCTGCTTCCGATTGAGTTGATCCACGAGATACCAGACCAGCGGGCCCATGAGCGCGTAAATCACTGCGATCATGCCGGACTCAAGATACTCCGTGCGGCGCGCCGGAGGGTGGAGCATGAAATAGTGCACGCTCCACCAGAAGATCATGCCCACAGAGCCGACGACGGCCAGCAGCGTCTGGAGCAGCCCGCAATGATAAGCGCACTGCAGGATGGGGATCGCAAGGAGCACGAAGTACGGCGAGTCATCGCGATTCGTGAGAAACGCGAGCGCCACCGCAAGGGCAAAGATGCCGATGGAGGAGAGCGCCGTTTCCAGGTGGGCCGTCCGCTCCGAGATACCATCGGATTGCCCCTGCAGCCACAGCACTTCAAGGATCTTTGCCGAGAAGCTGAGCCCCAGCAAAAAGATGACCCAGACCGATGGCTCGCCCAGCAGCGATGCAAACAGAGTATGCAGCAGGAGCAGCACGGCGATGACAAACAGGGCAAGCACGCAAAAGGCGAGCTGCTGCCTCCGGAATGCCTGCGATTCGATCTGCGCGATCGACGGAACCCTGTGCCTCATCGACGTCGTCATTTTGATTACTCACTCATACTATGCCTGACCTTAACCTGCCGGCGAACCGGCTTGGCCTCAATCCGTACGGCTCTCTGCCGGTTCCTGCGCTTCTGTGGCTGTCGCCGAAGTGGCGCCATCGGTTGCCGGCATCTCCGCATGGACGCCAAATTCGTGCACCAGGCGGCCGCCGGCGTGCGCGGTGTTGACCAGGTAGAGAATGCCGACGCTGTAAAAGACAAGATAGGCAAGCGGCATGAACGTGGATGAGAGGCGCGTCTCCTGACGGTGGAGGATGCGGGGAAGCGCAATCATGCCCAGCAGAATCACAGAGAGACCGACAAAGAGCACGCGCGTCTCGGATGCAAGATTCTCATGCGCCGTCAGCACGGCATCCACACCGCCGCCCCGCTCCGCGAGTTCACCGGCTGCTTCCCCGGTCGCAGCGGCAACGAACAGACTCACCGTGCCGAGAAGAAGAATCAGCAGGCCGGCATACCGGTAGGGCAGTCCCTTAGCGGGCGAAAGTGCAGCCCCAATCAGAAGAAACAGAGGGCTCAGCAGCAACAGGACAATCGGGAAATGGATAATGAGCGGATGAAGCGACTCCCAGGCTGGAATCGGTGGAAGATGCATCATGGGCGGCCTCTTTTCGAGTTCGATGGCGTCCATCCCGAAGAATGGACGCCACGGTATCAGGAGATCTTTTCGAACTTCTCCTTAGGTGTGAAGCAGGACGGGCATTTTGCAAAGCTCAGTTCCTGCGTCGTGAATCCGCACTTCGGGCAGACGAAGTAGGTACCTGCCTGACTGCCTTTCAGATGATCAAGCTGGGTGAGTGCGGCAGAGTAGAGCTTCGCATGCTCGGCTTCGGCGGTCTTGGCAAAGTTCAAGCTCTTGATGGCGGCGAGATTGTGGTCCTTTCGGGCCTGACTCAGAAAATCGGGATACATATGGTCGCGTTCATAGGTCTCGCCCTTGATAGCGGCTTCGAGATTCTCGCGCGTGGATTTCACATCCGGCGTCTCGATCTTCGCTGCGGGAGTGGCGCCCATCTTTCGGATGACTGCAGCGTGATTGCCAGCATGAATCTCTTCTGCCCGCGCAGCGGCACGGAAGAGACTTGCGACCTGACCATATCCCTCACTGTCGGCCTTTCCCGCAAAGGCCAGGTAGCGGGCATGTGCGTTACTTTCGCCGTTGTAGGCCGCCTGCATGTTCTCAAGCGTGGTGGCTGCCCGTGCTCCGGCGGCGAAGAGAATCAAAGTGCATGCAACAAGCACCATCTTCATCTTGTTGCCGATGGGGGATTCCGCGTGATTCATGACGACTCCTTCTGTGTGGGACCCGATGTCGGGCCGGGATACACAACCGGTATTGCACGCACGATGCCAACGCTCCCCAGGGCGGCGCGTTGAATGGCGGTGCTCTGCATCATTCAGACCGTGCGGGCAGACGGATCCAGTGCAAAGATTTTGACATCCACGTCAAAGGTTTTGGACGGACGGAGCGCGTTGATCGCTCGACATCTCAGCTTCCTTGAGCGCGGCGGCTGCACAACGATTCCACCCAAATCGAGAGCTTGACCAGCCCATTTCCGCGATTCGCCTTTGAATTCCTGCGATGAGCGGCGTTTCGCCATGGACACTTCAAACACGGCCGACGCGTTTGAGCGGATCCTGACAGAGCGCCGACGTGCGGAGCGAAATGGACCGATGCGTGCATGGATTGTTTTGTCGCCACACCTG
>JAGWML010000014.1 GCA_028873155.1 Acidobacteriota bacterium | reverse complement strand
GCATGAGCGCTGCGTGGAGATCGAGCGGCGTATCTACGCGGAGTTGCGGGCGAGCGTGGTGCAGTCAGCGGGGCGGATTCGGCGGTCGTCCCATGCGGTGGCCGAGGCGGACCTGCTGGCGAACTTTGCGCATCTGGCGGCAACGCGCCGGTATGTGCGGCCCGAGCTTGCTGACGAGCCGGTGCTCGAGGCCGTGGCGGCGCGGCATCCGGTGATTGAGCACTGGATGGAGGAGACGCGCGAGGGCAGGTTCATTGCGAACGATCTGTATTTGAATGCGGGCGAAGATGGCCCGAGTCTGCTGCTGATCACTGGACCGAACATGGGCGGCAAGAGCACGTATCTACGGCAGGCGGCGATGCTGGTGCTGATGGCGCAGATGGGGTGCTTTGTGCCTGCAGAGCGGATGCGGCTGGGGCTGGTGGATCGCATCTACACGCGCATCGGCGCGAGCGATAACGTTGCGCGGGGTCGGTCGACGTTCATGGTGGAGATGACGGAGACGGCAACGATCCTGAACACAGCGACGCGGCGTTCGCTGATTCTCCTGGACGAGATGGGGCGCGGAACGGCGACGTTTGATGGGCTAAGTCTGGCATGGGCTACGGTGGAGTTTCTGCATGCGGAGACGGGAGCGCGGACTCTGTTTGCAACGCACTATCACGAGCTGACAATGCTCGCAGAGAAGCTGAAGCGGGTGCGCAATTTGCGCGTGAGCGTGAAGGAGACGCCGAAGGGGATTGTCTTTCTCCATGCAATTGAGCCGGGCGCGGCGAGCAAGAGCTACGGCATCGAGGTAGCGAAGCTGGCTGGCTTGCCTGCGCCAGTGATTGAGCGTGCGCGACATGTGCTGCGGCAGCATGAAAAGCAAGAGCGCCAGAGCGTGCAGGTGGAGACGCAGCCAGAGCCGTTGCAGATGACCATGTTCACGCCGCTTTCGCAGCGAATTGTGGATCGCATCGAAGAGGTGGACGTCAATGCACTGACTCCCCTGCAGGCACTGAACCTGCTGGAAGAGTTGCAACAGGAGCTGAAAGAAAAAGAGACGTAGGAACTGAGAGACCAGGAACTACGTGCTAAGGACTTAAAAGAGCTTTAGCACAACGGATGGCTTCAAGGAAGAAGATGACGATGACGTTGCGCGATGCTGCGGGGAGCCTGCTGGTTGTGGGACTGGCCGGTACAGAGTTGACCGGGCTGGAGCGTGCCTGGCTCAGGCTGCTTCGGCCGGGCGGCGTGATTCTGTTTCGACGGAATATCGCAGATGCGCGACAGACGCGGACATTGCTGGATGAGGCAACGAAGCCTTGCGCTGCGCACAGCTTCCGTTGCGTAGACATGGAGGGCGGAACGGTGGACCGGCTGCGGGATGCGCTGGCGCCGATGCCTTCTGCGCAGGCGGTGGCACGCGCTGCGGCGCTGCGCGGAAATCAAGCAATGGCTCGGCAGCATGGCGAGCTGATCGGGCGAGGGGCGCGCGCCTTTGGGTTCAACACAACGCTGGCCCCCGTTCTGGATCTGGCATTGCCGGAGTCGGCTGCGGTCATGGGGACGCGCGCTGTGGCACGCGATGCGGAGGATGTTGCGCGGTATGCGCGGGCCATGCTGGATGGGCTGCGCAGTCAAGGTGTGGCGGGATGCGGCAAGCATTTTCCAGGGTTGGGCGCGGGCTCGCTGGACTCGCATGTGGAGACGCCCCGGATTCTGCGGACCTGGAATGAACTGTGGCGCGAAGACCTGGTGCCCTATCGTGCCCTCAGCGAGACGCTGCCGATGGTGATGGTGAATCATGCGGCGTATCCACAAACGCCGGGAAGAGAGCGGCCGGCAAGCGTCTCCGCATTCTGGATGACGACGGTGCTGCGCAAGAGAATCGGCTTCGCGGGAATCATTTTCTCCGATGATCTGGAGATGGGTGGAATCCTGAAGTACATGCCGATTGAGGATGCGGTGGTGGAAGCAGTGCGCGCGGGCATGGACACAATGGAGATTTGCCACAGTCCGGAGCTGATTCTGCGCGGGTATGAGGCGCTGGTGCGTGAGGGTGAAAGGTCGGCGGCATTTCGAAGGATGCTGCTCACACGGGCACGCACGGTGGGGCGCAAGAGGGCGAAGCTGTTCGAGGCCCGAACAAGCGCAGCGCTGAGTGAGAAGCAGCTTGCCGCATTGCGCGAGAGAGTGCTGCGGTTTGGCGATCAGGTGCGGCAGCTCGCCATTGAGGAACATGGCTTGACACCAAAACCTCGCAAGCACGTGGAGGCGACGTGAAGGCGAAGGCAATGACCGTAGCTGGCGTGATGAGCGGAACTTCAGCGGACGGCATCGATGTGGCGCTGGTGCGCATCGAGCCGGGCAGGGTGCGGCCGCGCGTCGCTCTGCTGGCGCATGATGCTTTCCCGTACTCTGCTGTGCTGCGCAAGGCGGTGCTTGCGGCGATGAATGCGGCATCGACTTCGACAGCGGAACTGGCGCGGCTGAACTGGCGGCTCGGACTTGCATACGCGGAGGCAGTGCGAATGACGGCGGAGCGGCACAAGGTGAGCGTGGAGCTTGTGGGATGCCACGGGCAGACGCTCTACCATCAGGCGCGGTCGTCGACCTATGCGGGCCGGCAGTTTGGGTGCACCTGGCAGTTGGGAGAGGCGGCGCTGATTGCGGGTGAGGTTGGCGTTCCTGTGGTCTCGAACTTCAGGCCGGCGGATATGGCAGCCGGCGGACAGGGCGCGCCGCTGGTGCCGCTACTCGACTGGGTGCTGTTTGCGGATGCGAAGCGTGGGCGCGTTTTGCAGAATATCGGCGGGATTGCGAATTTGACGGCGATTCCCGCGGGCGGGCTGGCGAGAGATTTAGTTGCGTTCGATACTGGCCCAGGCAACATGGTGATCGATGCGCTGGCCGGGATGCTGCTGCGCCGCGCGTATGACCGTAACGGTGTGGTTGCCGCCGCCGGAACGGTCATCGAACCGGTGCTCAAGAAGATGCTGCGCGATGGCTATTTCGCCCTGAAGCCTCCGCGCACGGCGGGACGCGAGCAGTTTGGACGGGAATACGCGACGAGGTTTCTGGCGGCTTGCAGGAAGCACAGCCTCAAGCCCGAGGATGCACTGGCAACGGCTACGGCGTTGACGGCGGAAAGCATTGCGGCGAGTTATCGAAGGTTTGTGCACCGCCGTATGAAAGGAGCGCCAGTGGACTTCGTCGTCTCTGGCGGAGGCGCGCGGAATGCAACGCTGATGGCGATGCTGGCTCGCGAACTGCAACCGCTGGGATGCGAGCTTGCAACCAGCGAAGACTTTGGCATTCCGGCGTCGGCCAAGGAGGCTGTGGCCTTTGCGCTGCTTGCCTGGCAGACGTGGAACAGGCTGCCCGGCAATGTGCCCGCTGCGACGGGTGCGCGACGCGGCGCGATTCTGGGCCAGGTGACCTATGTGTAGTTGCAGGGCTGCTGGAATCGCAGCAGCGCTGCTGTGTCTTCTGCTCGCGGGTTGCCGCACCAGACTCCGCGATCCGAAGACAGTCGTCTTTCTCATCGACAGCAGCCCAACGAGCCTGGACCCGCGCGTGGGAACCGATGTGCAGTCCGAACGGATCGACGAGTTGCTGTTTGACGGGCTTGTGGATCGGGACGAACAGTTTCGTCCGGTTCCGGCACTGGCGAGCACATGGGAGCAGAAGGACCCGCTGACGTGGATCTTTCATCTGAGGCACGGCGTACGCTTTGCCGATGGACGGACGCTCACATCTCATGATGTCGTGTGGACGATCGAGTCGATGCGCGATGGCACGCTGATTTCGCCAAAGGCTGCGGCGTATGCCAGCGTGGATTCGATGACAGAGCCGGACGATGCGACGGTTGTGTTTCATCTGAAGTATCCCGACAATTTTCTTCTGCGCAACCTGGCGACAGGCGCACTGGGCGTGGTTCCGGTGGGCAGCGGGCGGGAATTCTGGAGGAACCCGGTAGGGACGGGATCGTTCTGTTTCGTGAGCCAGAAGACGGATCAGGACGTCAGCGTCGAGAGAAATGCGCTGAGCTGGCGATCACAGCCAAGGATTGAGCGGGTGCGATTCGCCGTAGTTCCGGATGCGATCACGATGGCACTGGAGCTTGAGAAAGGCACGGGAGACGTTGCGATCAATTCCCTGCCCATGGATGCATTGCCGGATCTGGCAGCTCGACAGAATCTGCGAATCGAAGATGTGCCGGGAACCGAGGTGCAGTATCTCGCCTTCAACCTCCGCGATCCGCTGCTGAGCAACGTGGAGGTCCGGCGCGCGATTGCGTATGCGATCGATCGGGGGCTGATTGTCCGTACGCTGCTGCGCGGCCATGCGCAACCTGCTGTGAGCCTGCTACCACCCTCGCATTGGGCATGGACGGGCGATGTGGATCAGTATGACTTTGACCCTGGGCGCGCCGAGAGACTGCTGGATGCGGCGGGATATCCGCGCGGCAGAGATGGCGTGCGCTTTCATCTCGCGATGAAGACGAGCACGACCGAAGATGCGCGTCTGCTTTCTGCGGTGCTGCAGCAGGAACTCGCGCGCGTAGGCATTGCGCTGGACCTGCGGAGCTATGAGTTTGCAACGTTCTATTCGGATGTGACACGAGGCGCGTTTCAGATGTATTCACTGCGGTGGATCGGGGGAAATGAGCAGCCTGACATCTTCAATTATGTCTTTGAAACGAAGCATTTTTCGCCTGGAGGAGCGAATCGCGGGCACTACTCCAACCCGAGGCTCGATGCGCTGCTGGAAGATGCGGCGCAGGCGACTGCGATGGGGCAACGCAGGAAAGATTATGTGGAGGCGCAGCAGATTCTTGCACGCGACCTGCCCGCCGTGAACCTGTGGTATCTGGATACGGTGGTGGTGCACAACCAGCGATTAGCGGACGTGAAGGCCTCTGCCTCCGGCAGTTACCGTTTTCTTGAGAGTGCCCGTATCGCGCCCTAGCACGGGCTCTTCAGCGTCACTTAAGGTTTCTCGTCCCAGTCTGCAATTTTGGCGCAATGACGGTTTCATTCCTCGGTACTTTTTCTCAACTTTCCCCAGACATCTTTCGTCTATTGGATTGAAAGCCCAGTGCGGCCCAAATTGGATGGAGTGATCGGGTGAATGAATTGAGGAATCGCGCGTCACAAATCAGTATTCGTCTTTGCGCTGTGGCGCTGTTTGCGTGCCTGAGTGGAGCGGCGGTGCTGGCACAGGCGCCAACGCGCTTTGTTGGCACCATAACAGCCGTGAATGGCACCACCCTGACGGTGAAAACAGATGCGGACGGGCCGCGCCAGGTTGCAGTGCCGGATTCCGCGGTGTTGAAGCGCGTAGCGCCTGGACAGAAGGATCTGAGCGCTGCCGTGGATATTCACCTTGCAGATCTGGAGACGGGTGACCGTGTGCTGGTCAAGCTGGCTCCTGCTGCTGAAGGCGAGACGGCGCAAGCGGCGCAGATTATCGCCATCAAAGCCGCGGATGTGGCTGAAAAGGCGCAGAAGGAACGCGAGGACTGGCAGCAGCGCGGCGTAGGCGGCCTGGTGAAGAGCGTGGATACATCCGCCGGGACGATTGTGCTGACCAGCGGAGCAGGCGCCACCGCGAAGACCGTAACCGTGCATGTGAGCAAGACGACCGTGCTGAAGCGGTATGCGGCAGATTCTGTCCGTTTTGATCTAGCGCAACCAGCGCCCATCGAAGCGATTCACGCCGGAGATCAGTTGCGGGCAAAGGGCGATAAGAATCCTGAAGGCACGGAAGTGAGTGCCGATGAGATTGTCTCAGGAAGTTTTAGAAATATCTCTGGAGTGATCACTTCGATGGACACGGCGAGCCAGTCGATCGTGGTGAAGGATCTGCTGACGAAGAAGCAAGTGACGGTGCACATCACGCAGGATGCGCAGATGCACTCTCTGCCTCCCATGATGGCGCAGATGCTGGCGGCGCGCTTAAAAGGCGGGGCTGCCGGCGCTCGCACGCAAGGCCCAAGCGGTGGCAGCACTGGAAACAGACCGCCGGGGCCGGGTGGGCAGAACGGCGCACGGAATGAAGGAAGCGGGCAAGGACAAACCGGCAGTATGCAGCAGTTTCTGAGTCGCACGCCGGCGATTCAGTTCAGTGATTTGAAAAAGGGCGGCGCGGTGATGGTGGTATCAACCCAAGGCGCAGCTGAAGTCACCGCAATCAGCCTGCTCTCTGGTGTTGAACCGCTGTTGGAAGCGCCGGAGGCGAGCCAGAATCTGCTGGCCAACTGGAGCATGGGCTCCGGTGGCGGCGAGGACGCAGCGCAATAGGGACAAGCAGCTTGGAACAGGTGAGGAGCACAGGCGAAGTGTACTCAAAATTGCATTGGACGATTCATTTTCTGATTACGTTTCTGCTGGGTCTTGCGACGCTTGCTGCCCATGCGCAGCCGGGCCAGAGCGCGACCGCCGCGGCGATCCACGGCCATGTGACGGATCCGACTGGTGCACTGATTCCTGGCGCCGAGGTCTCCATCACAAAAGCGATGGGCGCAGAGACGCACACAACAACAGCCGACGCCAGCGGTGTGTATCAGGTGCAGGGGCTCGCACCGGGCGGATACACGGTGAGCGTGAGTTCACCTGGATTTGCGTCGTTTCAGTCGCAGACGATTACGCTGGCTGCCGGACAATTGAAGCGCGTCGATGTAACGATGGCGATTCAAACCGAGCAGCAGAACGTCGTGGTCACGGATGATACGCCCACAGTGAATGTGGAGGCGAGTGGAAACAGCAATACGATAGTGCTGAAGGGCAAGGACCTGGACACGCTCTCAGATGACCCGGACGAGCTGTCGAACGAGTTGCAGGCGCTGGCGGGACCTTCTGCCGGCCCGAATGGCGGACAGATTTATATTGACGGATTCACGGGCGGACAACTCCCGCCGAAGTCGGCGATCCGCGAAATTCGCATCAATCAGAATCCCTTCTCGGCGGAGTTTGACAAGCTGGGTTACGGACGCATCGAGATTCTCACCAAGCCCGGAACCGACAAGCTGCACGGACAGTTCTTCATTCAGGGGAACGCCAGCGGCCTGAACACAGGCAATCCGTTCATCCAGAATGTGCCGCCCTACAACCGCATCCAGTACAACGGCACGGTCAGCGGCGCGCTTTCAAAGAAGGCGTCGTTCTTCATGAGCATGGAACAGCGCGATAATCACGACGAACAGGTGTTTGTGTATTACCCCGCGCTCCTGAACACGGCGACAAATAGCTACACGATGTCGACTACTTCCACATCTGGAACAATCTCCAACCCGCACAATCACATTGATCTGTCTCCGCGCGTCGACCTGCAGCTGGGCCAGAACAACACATTGACGCTGCGCTATCAGTATTTCTATGACTCCGAATCAGGTGATATCAGCTCGCAAGAGTTGCCTACTCAATCTGTCACCTCGACTTCGAAAGAACATGCATTCCAGTTGAGCGATTCGCAGATCATCAACGACCACATGGTCAACGAGACGCACATCGAATACCGGCGTTCGCTGGACACCATCTCTCCTGTCAGTGCCGCGCCGACCATTGTCGTGGCAGGCAACTTCACGGGAGGCGGGGCGTCGAGCGGCTCCTCCTCTTCGCATGGCGACCACTTCGAGCTGCAGAATTTCACCACCATGACGGTGGGCACACAGGCAATCAAGTTTGGCGCATGGCTGCGGGATGACCGCGAGGCACTGAATGCGTTTGGAAACAGGAACGGCACTTTAGTCTTCACCAACAACGGCTACGCTGCGGCGTTGACCGCTCTGGCGAACGGACAGAACCTGAGTTCGCTTGGAAGCGATCTGGTGAACCTGAGCATTACCGCGGGCCAGTCAGCGTACACGGCGAACGTCTTCAATGGCTCCTTGTTTGTACAGGACGACTGGAAGGTCAATCCGCGGCTGACACTCTCAGGTGGTATTCGCTGGGAGACGCAGAACCACATCGCCGATCACAATGATTGGGCGCCGCGGGTGGCAGTCGCCTATGCGCTGGACGCCAAGGGGAACAAACCGGCAAAGACAGTCCTGCGCGGCGGATACGGTATCTTCTACGACCGATTCGGCATCAACCGGCTAATGCTGGCGAAACAGCAGAGCCTCGGCTCCGGACAGGTACAGATTACGTCCCAGTCCTCATCTTGTTTAAGTGGGACCAGCCTAACGCAAGTCAATTTTTCGGGCTGCCTGCCAGCAGCGCCCTATACTCCCAACTCCCTATCCACGCTGATCCAGGTTGCGCCGGGCTTCCATGCGCCGTACACGCATCAGCTCGGCGGCAGCATTGAGCGTCAGGTGACTAAATCGATCACCGGAACGGTCACGTATTTGCACTCATTCGGCGTTCATCAGGTGGCGACGATCAATGCGAATGCATACCTGCCGGGAACCTACCAGTATGGGAGCACGACGCTGACTGGCGTACGGCCGAACCCTTCACTGGGAATCATTCGGGAGTACATGCCTGAGGCAGTATTCAAGCAGGACCAGATGATCGCGAACGTGAACGCGCGCATCACGCCAAACTTTAATGTTTTCGGCTTCTATAATCTTGCATGGGCAAACACCGATGACGCGGGCGGCACTGCGTCAAACTCCTACAACCTGCAACAGGATTACGGACCGGCAGCGTTTGTTTCGCGGCACATGGTCTTTATGATGGGCAACTACCAGGGACCGTGGGGGCTGCGCTTCAATCCCTTTATCGTGGCGCGTTCTGGCAGGCCGTTCAATTTTCTATCGAGTCATGACCTGACCGGGGACAACTTCTTGAACAACCGGCCCGCCTATGCATCGAGCACGTTATGCCAGGCGCCGTACACCACTCCATCGCGCTATGTGTCCACATTCCTCGGCTGCCTCGATACGCAGCCAACCGCAGGCGAGAACCTGATCCAGAACAACCTCGGCGTGGCACCGCCGTCGGTTGCAATCAATCTGCGGATTAGCCGCACCTTTGGCATTGGGCCGAAGGTCGAGGGACAGGTTGGTGGTCCTATGTTTGGTGGTCCGGGCGGCGGCCCGCGCGGCGGTGGTCCGCGAGGCGGCGGCCCCGGAGGGGGCCTTGGACCCGGTGGATTGGGTGGCGGTGGAGGCAGACCGCCGGGAATGGGTGGGCAGACTCAGGCGCATCGATTCAACCTCACCTTTACCGCGCAGGCGATGAATCTGTTTAACAACGTGAACTATGGAACGCCAACAGGGACGATTGACCCCACCGCGGTGACCGATGCGAACGGTAATATCACGGGGGTGACGCCGGGCGCATTTTTCGATCGCTCCACAAGTCTGGCGGGGCAGATCTTCTCGACAGGGCCGGCATCACGGCGCATCTTTGTGCAGGCTATCTTCTCATTCTGACGGGACAAGCACGCGATCCTGCGACGGTCACCAAGCCGTCGCAGGATTTTTGATTGCCTAACGCGTCGCCTCGATGGTCGGCGCACTTGGGTCATGCTTGAAAGCATCGGTGAGTGAGACAACGCTGATGTTGGATCTCAAGGCATCGAGCGCAGCTGGAGAAGAGACAGCGATCTCTCGCGTCTCTCCGGGCATGAGGTCGAAGTAGTTGTCCGAGACAGTGGCATCGAGGTTGCCAAATGACAGGTAGACATCGCGTGCAAGTACCGGTGAGGTCACACGCACGGTGTACTTCCCTTTCTCGCCGGAGACAGCAGTGGAAAGAGTCGCAGGCTTGAGATGCACCTCTTTGACCGGCGCCAGATAGGCAATGTTGCGGGAGATTTCTTCGCCGCCAGCGATGAGCCGGGCAACAATGAACACGCGCGACGTGTCGGCTGCGCCTGCTTCAGTGAGCTTTGCAAGAGGCCAGTCGAGATAGACCTTGCTGGCCAGCGCGTCGATGCTGACTTCGTGCTTGTCTTCGAGCAGGACCTTGCCGTCAAAGTCCATCAAGCTTACATTGAGCGTGACAGGCAGCGCGGTGGTCTTGTCTGAGACAACATAGATGCGCATGGATCCGCCTTCCTCATGCGGTGAGACGAGAACCGGAGCGTAGAAGCGCCGCGCGTAGTATTGCAAGGCCTTCCAGCGGCCGTCGTAGTCGATGCTGGACCAGGACGCGACCGGCCAGCAGTCGTTCAACTGCCAGTAGATGGAGCCCATCGTTTCGGGACGGCTGCGGCGAAAATACTCTGCGCCAATCTTGATGCCCTCGGCCTGCAGCACCTGGCTCACGTAAAGGAAGCTGGTGAAGTCCTTCGGCTCAGGGTAGTCGCGCAGCAGGTAGTCGTGAATGATGGAGTTGCCTTCGTTGTTCTTCTGGTGCGAGAGCATCACCGGCGTGAAGATGCTGGTGCGGTCTTCCGGCAGCGTAAACGTCTCGATGGTGCGCATCTCAGGGAAGGACTGGAAGCCGTACTCGGTGACGAAGCGCGGGTGGTGCGTCTCGTAGGTCGTGAATGGGACGCGGCCGTGCCACACATCCCAGATATGCTCATCGCCGCTGTGGAAGTGCTCGCTGACCTCTTCGTAGTCGGCGCTGGGTGAGCTGGGCCAGTAAGGAATCTCGGGTTCAAGACGAGCGACAACGCGCGGGAGAATGCCGCTGAACTCGGTGAGATAGTCCTGCCACATCTGGTAGCGCACGTCGGCTGGCAGCGATGGACGCGGTGCCCAGCCCATTGCGACCTCAGTTTCGTTGTTGCCGCACCAGATGACGATACTGGGATGATTGCGTAGACGGCGGACCTGGTCTTCCGCTTCAGCCTCGATGTTCTGCTTGAAGGCGTAGGTTCCGGGCTGCCAGTTGTTGCCGAACATGAAGTCCTGCCAGACCATGATGCCGAGCTCGTCGCATATCTGGTAGAACTCGTCCGTCTCGTAGTAGCCGCCGCCCCAGTGGCGGATCATGTTCATGTTGGCGTCGCGCGCGGATTCAAGGATGCGGCGGTAATCCGCTGGGGTGACGCGGTTGGCAAAGCTGTCGAAGGGGATGACGTCTGCCCCTTTGGCGAAGACTGGGATGCCGTTGACGATGAACTCGAAGGAGCGGCCCCACTGGTCAAGCTGGCGACGAAGCTCTATGGAGCGGAGCCCCGTCCTGACGCTGCGCGTGTCGGCAGTCTGGTGGCCTGCACTAATTTGTACGGTGAACTGGTAGAGCGGCTGGTCCCCGTATCCCGCTGGATACCACAGATGTGGATGCTGAATCTCGACTGGGAAATCGACGATGTTCTGGCCGGTGTGAAGAACAACTGAGCGCGTAAGGGTAGCAGGCTTGCCGCTGTTGCCATATTGAAGAGTCAGATTGGCCGAGCCATTGGATGAGGCCTGCACCGTGACCTCCGCATCGACATGAGCTACCTCGCCGGTCACATCCCGTTGGTGGATGGCTAGATCATCGATGCGGGCGGTGTCCCATGCTTCGATGTGGACTGGACGCCAGATGCCGCTGGTGACAAAGCGCGGACCCCAGTCCCAGCCGTACTCATAGGCAGCTTTGCGGATATATGTACGTGACTCGACTTTTGTGCGCGACTGCCATGGGTCGGTGGCGGCCACGGCCTGAGCAGCCTGAATGGGCGAAGGAAAGACAACGCGAATGAGATTGCTGCCGGCATGCAGATGCGATTTAACGGAAGCCCGCCAGATGCGAAACATGTTGTCCGCATTGAGCACTTGCGCGCCATTGACGAAGACCTGCGACGCCGCATCGAGGCCGTCGAAGACGAGATCGATGTTGTTGCGGGCCATCAGCGCGGCCGAAGCGTCGAAGGCGACCTTATACTCCCAGCTCTCGCCTTCGATCCATTGCAGACGGGTTTCATTGTCGCGATAAAAAGGATCGGGGATGACTTTGTTGGCAATCAGGTCGAGATGGACATCGCCGGGAACAGTCGCGGGCATCCAGCCTGCATTTGCATCCTGAGGCACGGGTTTCACCTGACGGAATTGCCAGCCGTGGTTCAGATCTATGGCGGTGTTTGAGGCCTCGCCGATGGCGGCTGCGGCACCGATGACAATGACTGCGATAGCCGCAGACTTACGCCAGCATGAGTTTCTGAACATGCACTACTCCTTCGAGGTCGATGGAGCGGTCCGCTACGATTGCGACCGCACAATTTCGCCGATAAGGTTATCACGCGCACTCGAGCGGCCTTCGCTCACCGCGACAAGTTCAAGATTGACGAGTAAAAGGTCTCCCATTCCACAGTGCGGGCATCCATGGTGAAGCATTCAAGGATGCGTTGGCGAGCGGAATGCCCCAGCGTGACGAGTTGCTCTTGAGGAAGCTCCATCATTGCGGTCATCGCTGCGGCGAGGGATGTGGAGTCTCTTGCAGGGACGATGCTGCCGGTGTTACCAAGCAATTCGCGCACGCCGCCAACGTCGGTCGCGACAATTGGCTTTTGTGTGGACATTGCTTCGCCGATAACGAGCGGCATACCCTCCCATGCCGAACTGAGGACGAAGGCATCTGCCGCATTGAGGAGCGCGGGCATGTCGCGCCGCAGACCGAGGAGCCGCACACTTAAGGCTGCGTCATGCGGAATAGCGAGCGGAGCGGCCTTTCCAGAATGGCCATCGTGAGGTGCTTCTTCACCGGCAATCCACAGTTGCGACTTCGGATGATTCTGCGAAACCTGGGCGAACGCGCGCAGAAGATTTGGAATGTCTTTGGCAGCGGTTATACGACCCGCAGCGAGCCAGATGAAATCGTCCCCTGCGGTCAGCGCGGCGCGTGTGTCTTGTCTCAGCTCCGGATTTGGCTGAAATTCGTTGGGATCGATGGCATTGAGGATGACCGAGATCTTCTCGCGCGGAACGGCGCGCAGCGCGACAAAGCGCGCTGCGGCGGCCTGACTGACAGCGGTGGTGTGGAGGCTGAGCAAGTCTGTGGCACGATACGCCAGCATACGCAGCTGGCCGCCTTCGTAGACGTTGTGAATTGTGGAGATGACGCGCGGAGCTGCTCGCATGCAACGCAGCAGCCGCGCAACAATGTTGGCGTAAAACGTGTGGCTGTGGAGAAGGTCGGGCATGAAGGTGCGGAGTATGCGGCGGGCGCGGCGCAAGCCACGGATCAGGCCGCCTGGGGATTTGTCCACTTCAAGGAAGTGAACCGGAAGCTTAGTGGGCCATTGCTCCGGTTGCCGCGGAAGCAGCACCAGGATCGCGACGGTGTGGCCACGCCGCGCCATGCGCTCGGCGAGCATGACGACTTGCTTCTCTGCTCCGCCGATGCCTAGGGAGGTGAGCAGATAGGCAATGCGCATGCAGGCCAGGCTCCACGAGGAACGAAGTGATGGTGGAACAAGGATAGCGCGACGGGTCAGCTCTTTGCTGCGAGCATCCACCTGCGCTGGATGACTGTGTCGAGCGCAAGGCTGCCAGGACCGAGGATGAGGATCAGGAGGGCGGCGAACCAGTAGGTGTATGGCGTGGCGCCATAGAAGTCGTCTGGTTTGGAGAGGATGTGGAAGAAGTTGACCCGATCATCTGGGACGCTGAGGTAGGCCATCGTCATGTTGACGAAGAGGACAAGCGACGTGAGACGCGAGGCAATACCGGCAGCAAAGAAGATGCCGCCGAGAAACTCAACGAGGGCAACCACGGTGGCGGTAGCATGCGGGGCGGGCAGATTGAGGGAGGCGAAGAAATCGGCGACGCGGGCGAGATGCGTGAGCTTGCCCCAGCCATCCTGCGCAAACTGCCAACCCCAGTAGAGGCGAATAGCGAGAAGAAGCGGGTTTTGCAGACGGTTGAGCAGCGAAGTGAGGCGAGCGAAGTTGCGAAGTACGGAGTGCATGGCAGTTCTCTTTCGTGTGAGACAGAGAGATCGCAGCGGAGGATACGGGGCAATTCCGGCGGACCTCAACGTTTCACGGTTAGGAAGTGATGAAGGATTCGAGCGGCGGCGCGCAGATCCATTCAAGCTCAGCCCAGCGCGCGAACCACTGCCGCACGTACGATGGGCGGCGCGATACCGGAAGCGGGGAGCCGATGAAGCCAGCCTCAAGTGCGTCTGCGAGCGCATGGCCTTGGCGGATGGCAGCGAGCGTCAAATATTCTTCGCGGCGCAGACGCAGATAGTAGACGGAGTTGTCGACGCGGTGCGCGGCGACCCATGTGGAGCGGCGGCGGAATTGGGGAAGGCGCGCGGGCGGTAATTCGGCGTTGTCATGATTGAGGCCAGCTTCGCCGGCCTGGCGCTCGTCGCGACGGTGCAGTTCAAGAACCAGATTGTCTGCGGGATAGGCAAGCGCCAGCAGTTGTACATGAGGCTGCAACGCAAGACGCGACGACGCATCCAGCTTGGCGATTTGATCGGACGTTAGCGGCGGGTGCTCCGCGTTGTCAAAGGCCTCTACGAAAGCCCACTCCATACGCGCAGCATCGACGGCAAGGGCATGGCGACGGCCTGCGAATTGCGGGTTTGCGATCAACCATGCCACAAGATGAGCACCGAGGTTGCGCAGCGTAAAGCTGCGGCTGGGGTGCGTGGTGAGATAGGCAACTGACAGTCGGTGAAATGCATGGGACCCAAGAATCGTGCGAAGCGCGGCGAAGTCTTCCGCGAAGGAGTCGAGGACGCGGAACCAATATTGCCGGTTGTAGATTTCAAGGCGCTCGAATGCGGTAAGCCGCATGTTAGGCGCGATGAAAGAGGCAGCGACCTGCTCCATGCGCTCGCCCCGTGCTCCTGTAGCCTGCATGGAATCGTCTGCGGTAAGTGGCTGCAGAACGGCGTCCGCCATGGCACGCTGAATTTCCGAGAGTGACGTCGGTTGGGCGGTCATGCAGTTACCTCTTCGGCCTGCGCAGCGTAGTCCAGCAGGTAGCGTTCCGCCTTCTTCGCCTCCGCGTGAACTTCATCAAAGGATGGGATGCGGTCGTCCCACTCGAGGAGTGTCGGCGTGGGTCCGCAGCGTTGAATCGCCCGGGCGTAAAGCTGCCAGACCGGATCGATCACCGGGTGATCGTGGGTGTCGAGAATGTATTTCTCGTAGCGCGAGTGGCCGGCAATGTGAAGTTGCGCGACACGCTGCGCGGGAACGGCGTTGACGTACTCCATAGGATCGAACTCGTGATTCACAGAGGAGACATAGATGTTATTGACGTCGAGGAGGATGCCGCAGTCAGCGCGCTCAACAACCTCGGTTAGGAACTCCCACTCCGTCATCTCGGATGCTGTGAAGGCCGCGTAGCTGCTGACGTTTTCGACGGCGACTGGTATTTCGAGATAGTCCTGCACTATGCGGACGCGCTCAGCGGTCCGCTCAACGGCCTCCCATGTGTACGGCAGCGGAAGCAGATCGTGCGTGTAGGTGCCATCGACGGAACCCCAGCAGAGGTGATCGCTGAGCCAGGGCGTTCCGGTGCGACGGACCAGCGTCTTCAAGCGGCGCAGGTGTTCGGGATCGGGCGCAGTGACGGAGCCGAAGTACATGGAGACGCCATGCTGCACCACACGGTAACGCTCGAGAATCTGATCGAGGACGGCGAGCGGGCGTCCGCCATCGACCATGAAGTTCTCGCTGATGATTTCAAACCAGTCGACCACGGGCTTGCGCGAAAAGATATGCGCGTAGTGGGGAATGCGGAGACCGATTCCGATGCCGTGATTCGACCAGGCGTTGAAGCGATTGCCGGACATAGTGCGCCCTTGTGAGAGTGGAGTCGTGTGAATTGTTGGAGAAGAAAGGATGGGATCGATGGCCGATTGAAATCCGAGGCAATGCAGCCGTCCACCGACCCCGTGAAGGAGCTAGACGACGCTGGGCATTTTGGAGCCGTCGGTGGCGCAACCACCCTTGCCCTTGCAACTGTTCTTACCCTTACAGCCGTTGTCGCTGGACTTGCAGCCGCCTTGCCCTTTGCAGTCGTTCTTTCCCTTACAGGAGTGCTTGGCGGCATCCATGCTGGTGCGCTGCACGCCAGCCTTGAGAGCCTTGACGGAGGTGCCGCCCTGCACTGGGCTGGAGGCGTGTGCAGCCACGGTGGCGCCGCCCATCAGACCGGCGAGAGCTGCGCTGAGAAGGAATGCATTGACGTGGTTCTTCATGATGATTTGACCTCTTGGGATTGGGTTGGGGCGGAGCCAGCCGCCGGTGATTGCTCGCGGGATTGATTGGGGTCTGCGTCCCGCACCTGTCAGACACGCACACTAGGAGTGGCGGCACGCGGAAAAAGTTACGAAGAAAACTTCATGGCGCTGCACATTTTGCACTTTTTCTTATCCCATCAGGTTGCAAGGGGTGCGTCTGCCACTGAAAAATACAATCCAGCAACGGGTGTGCATCGTTCTTCAAGGTGCAGCCGGGCAACTTCCCTGCCCGGTGTGCGGAGGTTGAATGGAACAGGCAAAAGGAATGGAAGCCGTCTCTGCGGCGAGCCTTACGCTCGCGCTGCTGCAGAGCATCTGCGCCGCGGTGCTGACCGTGAACGGAATCCGGATTGTGATTGGAGTGGGCGCTCTGGCTGCGGGCAGTATTTATCTACCTGTGCTGCGCTTCCATCAGGATGCGATTCGTATCCCCATGCTGACGCTGGCAACGGCAGGCGCATTGGTAAATCTGGCTGTGCTGGCGTGGATCTGGCGGCTGCGTGCGCAGCCTGCGGCACAATGGCGGCGCAGTGAGACGAACGCCAGGCAGCGGCGCGGTGAACGGCTGCAGGTGGCGATGGCCGTGCTTACGCTGGCGCTGGTCGGCATAGAGGTGTGGACGCACATGCTGTTGACGCGCAGGGCACAGGCACAGCACCGGCCCACAAACAATCTCACCCTTCGGGTTGCTCCGGCGGGCCTGCAGTCAGCTCTTCATCCAGGCGCTGATGCAAACGCTGGCTAAAGCCGGCCGGCAACTCGAAGACACGATCATCAGCCACGAGCACGACAACATTGCGCGTGGAGTCGAGCACAGCGGAACAGATTTCGCAGGTCTCAAGGTGCTTGTTGATCTCCGCGCGCAGAACAGGGTCCAGGTCGCCGTCAATGTAGGCGGAGATGTGGTCCCATACGTGTTTGCAATCAATCATCATGCGCGCCCCCAGAACCACCTGCGTTTGGGAGCAAACCCCTTGAGCTTTGGCGCCAGATCGCGCTGCAGCATTGCGCGTGCCCGGTGCAGGCGAACTTTCACAGCCGCCTCACTGATGGCAAGCGCTGTCGCCGTTTCACGGATATCCATTTCTTCGATGTCCCGAAGCAACACAACGTTACGGTAAATTTCCGGAAGCTTCTGAACAGCCTGGCGCAGAATCTCTCCGAGCTGTTGCCGCTCAATGATTTCGGCTGGAATCTCGCGCCAGCTGGTCAGTACTGCTGGGGTATAGTCGCCCGTGGTGTCGTCCGTCTCGGCGTCGAGCGAGTCCTCACGGAGCGAGCCGAGCTTGCGCAGACGCCCCAGACCCTCATTCCGGGCGATGGAAAGCACCCATGTGCGGAACTGCGAGTCGCCACGGAAGAGGTGGAGGTTGCGATAGACCTTGATGGCCGTTTCCTGGGCCGCATCTTCTGCATCGGCCTCGTTCTTGAGCATGGAGAGGAGGAGAAAGTAGATAGGCTTTTCGCAGGGCCGGATGAGCTCGTGAAAGAGCTGCTTTTCACCCGCGAGGATGCGGCGAATGCAGTCCAGATCGGCTTGGGGGGCAATTGACAAGCGGAAGCGTTCACCGAGGCTGGAGCCTTGCCCGGCCACCGGCCGTAATGGCGCTGGAGGGCAACCTGGTCCAGACGAAGAGGATACCGGGCAGGCGGGAGAAAGAGCAATCGCAGGATGGTAAAAAACTGAAAGGCGAGGGTAAGGTTCTATTTCTCAATGAAATCGTCGCGGACTAATGGCATAATGATCCATACCGAAATTCGAAGGAGCACCATGTCGGGAGATCTTCAACTCACTTGCAGCGATTGCGGGCAGGAATTTACCTTCACCGCTGCCGATCAGGCATTTTTTCAGGAACGCGGTTACTCCACTCCGAAACGTTGCAAGCCGTGCCGGATGGCGAAGAAGAACGACCAGGGAGGTGGTTCGGGCTATCGTTCAGCCCCGGCTCAAGGAACCGCGGTCATCTGTTCCGGCTGCGGGCAGCCGACGACTGTGCCCTTCCAACCGCGTGGTGACCGTCCAGTGTTTTGCCGTGACTGCTATCAGGCGCGGAAGGGCAGCGGCGGCGGTGGCGGCGGGCGCGGGCGCTACTAGAGCAGTTTCACAGCACCAGTAGCTGTCTGAAACGTGATTCGGAGGTGGCTTTTTCTGAACGAGAAAGCCACTTTGCATTGCGTATTCGGGATACAGCCAATGTGAAACCGCCTTCAGCGGAAACACCCAGCATCATTCAACCGTCATAGCACTGGCAGCCTGCCGGGCACAGTGATTCCTCGCCTTTGTAGCATGGGCCCAACCCGCTGCAAGGGCGTTGTCACCTGTGACTGCTGACGGACTTATGCTCCGCCCAGCCGCTCAATTCCTCTCGGCCGGGTCCTCTGTCCGCGTCGAATTGGAACAGTCCGCTATCGACGCTTCTTCACGGGCTTTGCAATCGGCTTTCTGGGGGCCGGTGCTGCCCGCTTGGCTGGCTTGGTTCCCTTCGCAGGCTTTGCCGCCGGCTTCTTTTTGGCAATCGGCCTTGCCGCTGGGCGTGCCGCCGGCTTCGGTTGCACTTTCGCTGCCTTCCGCACCGGCTTTGCAGGCGCCTTTACCACTGGCCTGGCTGCGGCCTTCGCGGGTTTTGCGGCCACCTTGGAAACAACGGGTTTGGAGGCCGCAGGCTTGTGCACTGGAGGCTTCGCAACCGCCACTGCCGGCTTGCCTGAGGTGGGACGGCTTGGCGCAGCAGGTTTCGGTTCGTGTTTCTCAGGAGCGGGCTTGGCAGCCTTGGGCGCGGGAGGAGCTGGTTTGCCTTTGCCTCGTTTCGCGGGCCGTGTCTTCGCTGCCCCTTCCTCTTCGTCCTCGTCTGTCTCTTCTTCTTCGTGATCAATCTCGTCTTTGGGCAGCCCGATCGCGACTTCCTCGTCATCGCCGCCAATGTCGTCGAGATCTTCCTCGATATCCTCGCTCTCCTCTTCTTCATCCTCAAAGGAGCGCTCTTTGACCTTTGCTTCTGCTCCGCGACGGGCACGGCTGCGTTTGATCGTCACGGGCGGCGGAGGAGCAGGAGGCGAATGCGGCTCAAGGAATGTGCGTGTCTCCTCTGGAGTGGTCAGGCGGCCATCGATGAGTTCGAGAAAAATCTTCTCGATAAGGTCTTTATAGCCAGTCAATTCCTGGGTAATCCTCATCTCCTGCATCAAGGCGTATGGAATGCGTTGACGCGCCTCGGGCCATGTCTTGAGGAAGAGTTCGTAGCGTTGCCTGACGGCTGCGTCTTTGGTCGTGAATCCGAGCCAGAGCACAGCTTCGGGATCGTGTGTCTTGAAAAGTTTGTAGCTGACCGACGGCGTCTGGTTGCTCTTCGCCAGCAGCAGCTTGGCAAAGGAATTTGCGATGGAGTCGAGGCTGTTCCACTCCTCGACAAACCCGGGGCGCAGCATGAGCTTCTTGAGCGCGCTCAGGTCTTTAGGCGCGAGCTTTGCCGTGAGCAGTTGCATCTGGGCAGCGCTCATGTCAGGGTGGACTCCCTGCATGAGCAGCTCAACGGTGCGGTCATGGAGCGCGTGAAGTTTGTCTTCATCCACTTTGGCCGAGGTCCATGCCGGAAAGAGCACCTGCATCCATCCATCGGCTTCGAGGGCGCGCAGAACTTTCAGGCCGTCGTCTTCATGGCCGATCTGCTCCAGTTCCCTGCTGCGCTCGATGGACGAGAGATGCTCAATGACGCCCTCTTCGCGTGCATTGTCGTAGCGGGTCTGGGTGCGCGGATCCAGATCCCAGCCGAGGCGGGCACGGTAACGGGAGGCGCGGATGAGCAGGGCCGGCTGATCCAGAAAGCCGTAATTCGAAACCAGCCGAAGATTGCGTCCTTCGATGTCCGCCGCGCCATTGAGCGGGTCCATGAGCAGGCCGAAGGAGCCCTCGTTGAGAGAGATGGCCATGGCATTGGCGGTGAAGTCGCGGCGGCGCAGGTCGTCCTGGATGGAAGCGGGATGGAAGACCGTCTTGCCGGGCTTGGGATATTCGCGCTGGTGCGCGCTCACAAGATCGACCCGCACTGTGCCGGGAAAACAGAGATAGAGTGTGCGCGATTCGGCGTCTTCGCCCCAGATCTTTGCGCCCAGCTTCTCGAGTGCCTTGCGGAGCTTAAGAGCGTTGCCCTGCAGGACAAGTTCAATGTCACGAACAGCATGCCCGCTGGTGAGATCGCGAACCGCGTCTCCTGCCAGGAAGAGCAACATACCGGCTTCCCGAGCTGCCTGCCGCAGGTGGCGCAAGGCATTCTGCTGGTCAGTTGACAGCCGGTTTTCAAGAAGGTAGATGTAGTCGGGCATTCCGCTCCCTGCTTCCGTCAACCTTAACCTGAGGCAAGTGGCTGATGCAGATACACTTAAAGACTACCTAAGGAGGGTTGCAAAGCAACACATTAACACAACTGGAGCAGCTTGACCAGAGCCGGTGGGTCGAATCCTGCAACAAAGAGAGTGCATTCCAGGTCCTGGATCGTGCGACAATCCTATGCGATGGCCTCTTCACGTAAGCCTGTGATTGTGCGGAAGTTCTCCCGGGACTGGGTGGCCGGGTACGCGGAGATGGGCTGGCGCGGGGAGACGCGTACGCTGGAGATTCTGGACACCACGGGCAGGGTGGTCTCCATGGGCTGGGACCAGGTGAAATGGGTCTGCTACTTGCGGGAACTGGGAGTGCCGGAGGGCGCGAATCCTGAGCGGCTGCTCCAGAAGAAGTTTTCGGTCCGACCACGAACTCCGGGGCTGTGGCTGAGGCTGGTGCTGAGGGACGGGGACGAACTGGAAGGGATTGCCGTCAATGACCGAACGCTGATCGAGGGGTACGGGCTGTTGCTGATTCCGCCAGACACTCGATCCAATACGCAGCGCATCTTTGTGCCGCGCGCGGCTATTGAAGCGATGGAAGTGGTGGCGCTGATCGGCGCGGGACGACGGCGCGAATCCGCCACTGGAACCGGCGCCCAACAACCAGAACTCTTCCCTGCCACGCCGGATGAGACGGATGGAGACGAGGCGTAATCGCTTCGAGAT
Source organism: Acidobacteriota bacterium (assembly GCA_028873155.1). GTDB lineage: Bacteria > Acidobacteriota > Terriglobia > Terriglobales > Acidobacteriaceae > Telmatobacter. Next base: position 4,366 of record JAGWML010000014.1, on the reverse strand, counting down.
CGAGAAACTCCGGCGTGCTGGGCCGACTCAGGCCCGGCTCACCGCTGAGCTGGCGCCGGTCCGGTACAATCTCCACGATGAAACTGATTGAGCTGGCAGCGCGGCTGGGGGCCGAGCTTCGCGGAGATGCGGAGCTGGAAGTGACAGGTGTGCAAGGGATTGAAGAGGCCGGGCCGACGGAGGTGACGTTTGTGGCCAACCCGCGGTATGCGGCGCTGGCGCGCACAACGAGGGCCGCCGCCGTTCTGGTGGAACCGGATTTCCCGGAGATTGCAGCAGCCACGCTGCGCATCCGGAATCCGTATCACGCTTTTTCGCGGACGCTGGGACTTTTCTATCAGCCACCGGCCTATCCGCCGGGGGTGCACCCGACGGCGGTGATTGACCCTTCAGCGGTGATTGGAGAAGGAGCGCACATCGGCGCCTACGTCGTGATTGGCCCGGGTGTGCGACTGGGCATGCACGCGACGTTGCTGCCGCATGTGGTGCTCTACCCCGGAGTGCAGGCGGGCAGTCATCTATTTGCCCATGCGCACGCCGTGGTCCGCGAGGGGTGCGTGCTCGGCGATCACGTGACGATCGAAAACGGCGCGATTATCGGGGCGGACGGATTTGGCTTCTCAAAGAATGAAGCGGGTCAGTGGGAAAAAATTCCGCAGTCGGGTCCGGTACGCCTGGGCGACCGCGTTGATGTGCAGGCCAATGCCTGCGTGGACCGCGCGACCGTCGGGCAGACGGAAATTGGAGCTGGCACCAAAATCGACAACCTGGTGCAGGTGGGACACGGCTCACGGGTAGGGAGCGATACACTGCTTTGCGCGCAGGTCGGTCTTGCCGGCTCGTCGGTCGTGGGAGATCGCGCGATTCTTGCCGGACAGGCGGGTGTGGCGGGCCACTGCACGCTCGGCGACGGCGTGATTCTGACGGCGCAGTCAGGTGTGTCGCATGACGTGCCGGCGGGCAAGATGGTCTCCGGCTCTCCAGCATTCGACAACCGGCTCTGGCTGCGCGCGGTTGCGCTCTTTCAGCGATTGCCGGAACTGGCAAAGCGGCTGGACCGGCTGGAGAAGAGACTCGCAGCAAACGAGGCCGCAAGCGACAAGGAGCAGGCGTGAAGCGCATTGGAATCGCCGTGGGATCGCTGGCCGCAGCGGCGTGGCTACTAGCTGGCTGCCACTCCAGCCGCATTGAGGCGACGGTGGAGAACCGCACGGGCGCCGCGATTACGCTGCTGGAGGTGGATTATCCGAGCGCGAGTTTTGGCGTCGACGCACTGGCCAACGGAGCGGATTTCCCTTACCGCTTCAAGGTGCAGAACAGCGGTGCAATGAAGGTGCAATACAACTCGGCCGATGGACGCAGCACGCACACGGCGACCGGGCCCACGCTGGCCGAGGGGCAGGAGGGCAGGTTGACCATCGTCTTGTTGCCGGCCGGAAAAGTGGAGTTTCATCCGGCCCTGTCGCTCCACTGACTGCCCGTGCCGCGTCTGCGCCTGCTTCCCATGAAAATCCAGCCTTGATTTTTCGCTCATCTCCTCTGGCTTCTCACCGATAGAGAGAGTGGGAGACAAAGTGTGTTCCGCTCGCGCAGAGGCAGAACGACCGCCGGAATCGTCGCATGGGCGAGGAGTCACCGGTCTCTGCTGAATGGGCTGGCATGCGCGCTGACAGTGGGATTCTCCGCTGGGTTTGTGGTTTGGGAAGAGCCGCCTGCACCGGGGACGGACCTGCTGTGGATGGCGAACGGCGTGTTGCTCGCCTACCTGCTTCTGGCTCCGCGGCGGCGCTGGACGATGTACCTCGTGGCGGGATTTGCGGGCCAGTGGGTTTGTGGTTCGCTGGTGAACAAGGCGTGGGCGTCCAGCTTTCCCGAGGTATCTCTGAATGTTCTTGAAGTGCTGGTCAGCGCCCTTCTTCTGAAGCCTCGTAACCGGGCTCGTCCTGACTTCACGCAGCCTCGGTATCAGCTCCGGTTCCTTGCCATGGCTGTTGTGGCAGGTCCCGCCGTTGCAGGCCTGCTGTATGGGATCGACTCGCACTTCTTTCATGACGGAAACCTGCTCCTCGACTGGGGCCTGTGGGTCGTAGTTGACGGGCTTGGGACCGCGGTGATGACCCCGGCGTGCGTGGCGCTGTTCCGGGATGGCCTGAAGCTGCCGCAGCCCGCCAGCCGGGCGATTCTGTACTGGGCGCTGCTCGCAGGTGGCACGCTGCTGGCATTGAGTCAATCCACGTGGCCGCCGGCGGCGCTGATCTATCCGCTGCTTGTGCTGATGCTGCTGGCCATGGGAATGGCATGGGCAGCGCTGGGCGCGCTGTTTGTCACGGTGGCGGGCAGCTACCTGATGATCAGCCATCACCAGGCATTGGCGGAGGGGCATGGAATTGCCGGCAATCCTGCCGTGCGGCTGCAGATTCTGGTGGTATCCGCGATGTTTACGCTGTACTGCATCTCGATTGTGCTGGAGCGTCAGGCAGCGGCAGAGAAAAAGCTGAATGAGATTGTTGCTCTTCACCAACTGGTCACCGAGAACTCGCGCGACGTGATTATTCTGGCGGACCTCGACGGACACCGAACCTACGTCTCGCCGTCAGCGCGACACCTGGGAGGCTGGGAGCCGGAGGAGCTTTGCCGGGAGGTATGCGTCAACCTTGTTCATCCCGAGGACAGGGAACGCGTCCGGGATGCGATGGCGGCGCTGCGCTCGCCCGATCACAACGATTTGATCGAGTACCGCATGGCGTGCCGCGATGGAGGCTATGTGTGGGTGGAGGCGAGCCTGCGGCTGGTTCTGCAACCAGCCACCGGAGCGCCAACTGGAATTCTGAGCATGGCCCGCGATATTACCAAGCGGAAGCAGGCCGAATACGAGTTGCAGGAAGCCTATCACGCGATTCAGATGCTGGCCGTGACTGACCAGTTAACCCGGCTTGCCAACCGGCGGCGGCTGGACCAGTACCTTTCAGCGGAGTTTCGAAGAGCCCAGCGCGAGGGTGAACCATTGTCCCTGCTGCTGATGGATGTGGATCTCTTCAAGTCCTATAACGACACCTACGGGCACCTGCGCGGAGACAGTTGCCTGAAGCAGATTGCGGAAGCGGCGATGGACGTGGTGACGCGACCGGCAGACCTGGTGGCGCGCTTTGGAGGCGAGGAATTCGCAATCGTGCTGCCGAACACACCGAGTGAAGGCGCGATGGTCATTGCAGACCAACTCTGCGAGCAGGTACGCGGTCGAAGGCTCCCTCACTCCGGAAGCAAAGAAGGCATTGTTACCGTTTCTATTGGTTGTGCGACCGTGATCCCAGCTGCGAACCAGCATGCGCCGCAGCTGATCCAGCGGGCGGATGAAGCGCTGTATGGGGCGAAGCGCAACGGGCGCAACGGGGTCATGGTCGCCGATCAGGGAGTCGTCATGGCCATGCAGCACGCTTCGTGAAGATGGATCGACACTGAACTGGTCCGCGGAGGATGAAGCCTCCGTGGCGCCGGATTAGTGCACCATACTCTGGAACAACTGCGAATTGAGCAGCGTGTGAAAGGTCGAATCCGACGTGGCGAAGTGGATATTCAACTGGCCGGAATTGGAGGAGACGTCGGTGGCGGCCATGGCTGCCTTTTCGTCGTCTGTGCCGCTCACCTTCTTGTAGGCCACTGCCGCGTTGAGCAGTGAAGAAACGGTGGCTGCCGCGAAGAGGTCGCCGGTCGAAACTGTAAGATCGAAGACCACCCCGTGCTGAAAATTCATGGAATACCAGGAAGTGAGAAGTCTTTTCCGGACCGAGTCATAGTCGGTCATGGAGCCGGCCTGGCCGAGCAACTGCTTCATCATGGTCTGCGTGCCCTTCTGGTCAAGGATGCTCCACAAGGGCTCCGCATCGACCGAGTGCATGGCATCCATCATGGAGCCGTTGGTCAACAAGCTGGGCACCACGCCGTCGCGGGCATCCAGGCTTTGCTTGACCGCCTCGTTGTTGCCAAAGACCATGGTCGAAGGATCAACGAAGCACAGGACCATGCCGGTCTTGCCCATGGGGTAGATCTGATTGGTCCTCACCAGCTTTGGCTTCACGCGCTGTTTGCGAAAGTTCGCCATAATGTCTTCGACGGCGAACTGGCCCTGCGCGACGCCGACCGTCTCCAGTTGATCGGTGGAGCCGCTCGGACGAAACAGAGCAAAGGCCAGCGAGTCGACGTCGTGATTCTCGTTGAGGCCCGACTTACTGAGCGCCTCATCGAATTGCTTGAGGTCGGGCGGCATGACCTTGTCGCGCAGCGCCATGGCGGTATCGGAGTTCTGCATCGCGCGGTAGTCGATGGCGACAAGCTGCTGGACGTCATGCGGAATGGCGCCGCGGGCGTC
>JAGWML010000013.1 GCA_028873155.1 Acidobacteriota bacterium | reverse complement strand
CGTGCTCCTCGGGGTCTCGCTCGTCATCGCCGTCGAGCTGCTGGGCATCCGCTCGCTCACCTTTGCCGTCGGCGCATACCTGCCCATCGGCACAACCCTGCCAATCTTTGTGGGCGGCATGGTCCGCTGGTTTGTCGATCGCGCCGCGCAGCGCGCCGGCGAAGCTGGAGCCGACAGCGACATCTCCTCTGGTTCGCTCTTCGCCTCCGGGCTCATCGCCGCCGGCGGCATCGCCGGCCTCATCGGCGTCGCATTGAAGGCGCTCGAGGCCACTTACTACGACAATCGCGACCTGCTCAATCTGCCGCACACCTTCCTCGATCACGACTACGTCTCGGTTGCTGCATTCGCCGCGCTGGCCTTTGCGCTCTACCACTTTGCCCGCAAGCCCCTCGAGAAGTAATCGGCCTTACCCGTTCCGCTTGCGGAAGATGACCTTCAACTCGCGGCGCCATGCTTCGCCCAGCGCAATCAGCTCCCACTCAATCTCAGGCGCGAGATGGCGCAGCACAATCTCGTTCGCGGGATGAATGCGCAGCGCGGGCGCGATGAGCAGCAGCCGCGGCGGCAGCGGTGAAACTTCGGCGCCCGGAAAATAGCCGTGCCGCTGAAAGGCGGACTGCACCCCGCCCCCTGCTCCCGGCTGTCGATCCCGGTTGAGCGCCTTCACGCGAATCCAGTAGTCCAGCGCCTGCAGCGGCAGATGCAGGTCTTCATCGGCCTTGATCTCAATCACGACCAGGCGGCCTGCGCGATCCAGCGTGAGCAGGTCCAGCATGCCGCGGTCTCCGCCCGCCAGCGCGGGCACCTGCGAATAGACAACATCGCCACGCACCCCCGGCAGCACCTCGGGCGCCGCCGTGCGCAGGCGCGACTCAAGCCAGCGCTCCGGCTGCATGCGAAAGAGCGGGTCAGTCCCCGCTCCGTCTGCATGACGGCTCAGAAAAAGACGCAGGAACAAATCGCTGCACAACTCCTCATTCTCTTCCGTCAGCGGCGTCTCGTGAACGCCCGCGCCGAATGTAATCTCGTCCTGTTGTCCAAACCCGTGCACCGCCGCGCCGTGGCGCACGCGCGCAAACTCAAGCCCGTGCAACAGCAGCCCGACCTCCGTCGCAGTCCGGGGAACCAGCTCAATCCGCGTTCTCGCACCGTTCGGCAGCAGCTCCATCAGCCGGTCGATTCCCGCCTGGCAGCGCTCCAGCGCCGCATCCTGCGAAAAGGCGTGCACCAGCCGCGATTCAACGTTGCCCGAATCGGCCAGATCCACAGAGGTCAGCTCCTCGCTGCGCTCGTCCAGCGTAAAAAGCTCAAAATCCGCCACGCCGCGATGCAGGCACGTCATGCGCGCAGCCGTCGTTCGCTCTGCGCCCGCCGGCAACACAATCTTCAGTCCGCCAAAATGCCTGCGTCCATCTCCGTGCTGACGGCAGTAGTCCAGCCACAGCAGGCCCAGCGTCAGAACGCCGTTGATCGTGGCGGATGACTCCGCGCCGCCCACGCCAATCACCGCCTCCGCCGCCGTCCCGCGCAGCAGCCGTCCGCGCACATACGCTGGACCGAAGCTGTGTTCCAGGTCCATCGCGTTTCGCAGGCCTTCCACCTTCGCTTCGGGAAAGTTGCGCTGCAGCACGCGCTCCACCAGCCGCAGATAGTTGCGCCGCTCCGCATCCCGCGCGCTCGGCGTGCGCCGGTCGCTCGTGGGTACCAGCTCCAGAGTCTGCGGACGTGCCGCACCCATGCGCCGTGTCATCAGGCGCAGACACTGCGCCCGCTCCTGCACCTCCACCACTGTGCGCATCAGGTTGCGCTCTTCACTCCAGAACTGCACCAGGCAGCGGCCATGCGACTCGGCAATCGAGTAGCGGGCGAGACGCATGTCAAACAGAATGCGGCCATCCTCCAGCAGCGCCGCGGCAGGATGGCGGACGAGATAATCCTCGATCGCGGAGGCCAGTTGTGCAGCGGAGCTTAAAGAAGCGGGACCCATCGACGCAACGCCTACCAGCCCATCCTCGCGCGCAGATTCGTGATGTGCGCGGTGTGGTGGCGTGAGTGCCACGCGTACAGCGCAAGCGCGGCCGCAAGGCTCTGCCGTCCCATCTTCGGATGCACGTAGCCCTTCTCAAAGTCCGCATCACCCATGGACTCAAGCACCGCAACCCAGCGCCGGTGCAGGCTGTCAAGCAGTTGCAGTGACACATCCATCGGCAAGGCGCGGCTGTCTGCCAGCTCGGCCCACGCCGCCTCGTCATAGGCCTTGATCGTCGGCCAATCTTCGGTCAGCGCCAGCTTGAAGCGAATAAACGAATTCGCATGACTGTCCGCCAGATGATGCACCACCTGGCGCACCGTCCAGCCGCCATCGCGATACGGCGTGTCAGTCTGCGCCGCGTTCAGGCCGGCCACCGCGGCACACAACCGCTCCGGCAACGCGCGCAGCGTCTCCATCTGCGCCGCGCGCGTTGCAGCGTCGGCGCTGTCGGGCAGGGCAAACCTGCCGATAGGAAAACGAAGTGTGTCGAGATCGGACATGGAAAGATCCTGGGCGCCGGCACTGCAAACGTCTGTGCGGTCGCCGTATTCGGCAAGTCTACTTCTTGTGGAAAGGCCAGAAGCGATGCTTGTGCTTCATCGCGTGATCGACGTGGTGTTTAGCCGGATGCTTGATATACGGATTTGTGGCGTGAGCCGCCTTGGGATGCTTCGCTGCATGCTGCGTGGCGAAGGCAGGGGCGGCAAAGACCATCGACAGAACTGCGGCGGCAATCAACTTCCTCATGGCCCGAATGTAGCATGATCGGACACCCTCCAACAGGTGCCTAAAGTGCGGGTGCCAAGACAGGAACGGGGCTCGCCCGCCGTCAGGCCGCCGTCCGCGGCCAGCGTACACTGGAGCCAGCATGACCACTCCGGCTGATCTCCCCCAACCGACTCCGCATTCAGGCCACAATCGCTACTTCTTTGAGAAGTTCGGCATCACTGAGCGCCTGCTCGAGCGCTGCCTCGGCGAAGCCCTTTCCGCGGGCGGCGACTACGCCGATCTCTATTTCGAATCCGTCACTTCGACATCGCTCGGCGTGGACGAGCAGATCGTCAAGTCGGCCAGCCAGGGAACCAGCGCCGGGTGCGGCATCCGCGTCCTCAGCGGCGAGCGCACCGGCTACGCCTACACCGACAACCTGAGCCCCGAGCGCCTGCTGCACGCCGCGCGCACCGCCGCGCTCATCGCCTCCGGGCCCGCAAAGCAGCCCGTGCAGGGCTTTGTGGAAACCCCTGCGCCCAGCCTCTACCCCATGCCCACCGGCGGGTTCGACCTCGACCTCGCCGCGCGCCTCGAGCTCATCCTGCGCGCCGACCGCGCCGCGCGCGCCTTCGATTCCCGCATCGTCCAGGTCCGCGCCGGATACAGCGAGGAACTGCGCCGCATTCTCGTTGCCGCATCCGACGGCGCATTCGCCAGCGACACCCAGCCCCTCTGCCGCTTGAATGTCTTTGTCATCGCGAAAGAGGGGGCGCTTTCCACCAAAGGCTCCGCCGGTGGCGGCGGCCGCGCGGGACTCGATCAATTTACCGGCAACAAGAGCCCCGAGCACCTTGCCCGCGAAGCCGCGCGCGGAGCCGTGTTGCAGCTTGGCGCCGTCGCCGCGCCCGCCGGTGAGATGGAAGTCGTCCTCGGACCAGGATGGCCCGGCATCCTCCTGCATGAAGCCGTCGGCCACGGCCTCGAAGCCGACTTCAATCGAAAAAAGACCTCGGCGTTTTCGGGATTGATCGGCCAGCCCGTCGCCAGCCCCAAAGTCACCGTCGTGGACAACGGAACCATGGCCGGCCGCCGCGGCTCGCTCAATGTGGACGACGAAGGCACCGCAACGCAGGAGACAGTGCTGATTGAAGGCGGCGTACTCAAGGGTTATCTCTCCGACAAGCTCTCCACCCGGCTGATGGGCATGGCCAACACCGGCTCAGGCCGCCGCGAAAACTATCAGTCCATCCCCATGCCGCGCATGACCAACACCTACATGCTCGCCGGCAACGATGAGCCGGAGGACATCGTCCGCAGCGTCAAGCGCGGCCTCTACGCCGTCAACTTCGGCGGCGGGCAGGTGGACATCACCAACGGCAAGTTTGTCTTCTCGGCATCCGAGGCCTATCTGATCGAAGACGGCAAAATCACCGCGCCCGTGCGCGACGCCACCCTCATCGGCAACGGGCCAGAAGCGCTCAAGTATGTCTCCATGGTGGGCCACGACCTCAAGCTCGATGAGGGCATCGGCACCTGCGGCAAGAATGGCCAGAGCGTTCCCGTCGGCGTGGGCATGCCCACCATCAAGCTCGACCGCATGACCGTCGGCGGCACAGGACGCTAGCACAGAGGGCGTAAAAACCCTTCAATTCACCTCAGGCCGCCTCGAGCTTCAGCTTTACCTTTCTTCCCAGCGCAGCCGCAATGTTCACCAGCGCGTCGATTGAAAAGCGCGCGATGCGTCCGCGCAGCAGGTCGTTGACGCGCGGCTGCGAGACTCCGCAGCGGGCCGCCGCCTCCGCCTGCGTCCATCCTTTTTGGCGAATAATTCGCGCGATCTTTTCCATCAGCTCATAGCGCAGGTTCAAGTTGGCTGCTTCCTCCGGCGTGTCCGCAATGGCATCCCACACATTCGCAAATGCGTTCTTCGCAACCGCTTTCACAACTCACCTCGCTTCCACTGCCGCAGCCGTTTTCGGGCTGTCTCAATCTCGCGAATCGCCGTTCGCTGCGTCTTCTTTTGAAATGCATGCAACACGGCCACTCGGTCATCCAGCCTTGCCATATAAATAACCCGGTAGGTTCCGCTGCTCTCCCAGATCCGGATCTCTTCCACACCGCTCCCCACAGAAGGCATTGGCTTGAAATCGTCCGGCGCCTTGCCTTCCTGCACCCTGCGAAGCTGGTATCCGGCGGCCTGGCGTGCCTCCTGCGGAAACTCTTTGATCGCCCGTAACGAATCGCCAAGAAATAGAACTGACTTCATTCAATTATATCCATATTTATATTGCAATCAAATCACCCTCGGCCAATGGCTCGGATGGGCTATTGCCGATGCGCCGCCTTCCACTTCGTGACCCGGCTCTGCGCATCAAACAGCTCTGCCGGCGTCAGCCGCGCGGCCACGTTGTCGCGGGCCCGCGCCGCCTGCTCCTGCCGCGCCCCGATCCAGTTCTCCGCCGCCAGCGCCAGCCACTTGTAGGCCTCCATCAGGTCCCGAGCCACGCCCTGACCCGAGGCAAACATCGACCCCAGGTTGTACTGCGCGCGCGCCAGACCCTGCTCCGCGGCCTTGTTGTACCAGACCGCCGCCTGCGCATAATCCTGATCCACTCCCTGGCCGTTGTCGTAGAGCAGCCCTAGGTTGAACTCCGCGCCCGCGTTGCCCTGCAGCGCGGCTTCGTGGTAGTAGACAAGCGCCTGCGCATAGTTCTGCGGCACGCCCAGGCCGCGCTCGCTCAGCGTGCCCATGTTGTACTGCGCTTCGCTGTTGCCCTGCGCGGCCGCCTTGGAGTACCACTCCGCGGCTTTCACATAGTCCTGCGGCACGCCCTGCCCATGGTCGTAGAGCTCGCCCAGCGCCAGTTGCGCCTCGGCAACCCCCTGGTCGGCCGCGCGCCGGAACCACTCCGCCGCCTGCGCATCGCTCTGCGCCACTCCCTCGCCGTTGTGAAACAGAATGCCCAGCTGATACTGCGCCTGCTTCTCGCCCTGCCCTCCGGCCTTCTCAAACCATGCCGCGGCCTGCGTGTCATCGATGGGAACGCCCTTGCCCGTCGCATACGCCATGCCCACCTGATACTGCGCGGCAGCATCGCCCGCCGTCGCCCGGCCCAGCAGCGTGGGGTCGATCTTCCTGATCTGCGCGCCGGCCACAATCCCCGCGCTCATCGCCACTCCACAGCAAAACAATCCGATGGTCCGCATGCATACCGCCTCGTCCAAACCATTCCACCATAGCAAATTCACAGCCTCCGGCGATGTGACCCTTGCGCGGATCTGCGCGGCGCCCACGCAGACTTTGCTACTGTGAAGCTATGTTGGAAAGCGATCTGCAACAGGCCGTCGAAGCCGACCTCGCAACTCTCGCCGCCGATGTGGTTGCCCGGGCCATCAAGGGTGGCGCCACCGACGCCGAAGCCGTGGCGCGCGAAGGCGATGAGTTCAGCGTGAACGTGCGCATGGGCCAGGTGGAAACGCTCACCGAATCCGGCTCGCGCGCTCTCGGTCTGCGCGTCTTCCTCGGCACGCGTTCCGCCTCCACCTCGACCAGCGATCTCACGCCCGGCGGCATTCGCCAGCTTGTGGAGGGCGCATTGGCCCTCGCGCATGTCACCGAGGAAGACCCCTTCACCGGCCTTCCGGATGCCGGCGAGTTCGGGTCCATCGACGGCGATCTCCATCTCTACTTCGACGATGTCTACTCGCTGCCCAGCTCCGAGCGCATCGAGTGGGCGCGGCGCGCTGAGGCCGCGGCCCTCGCCGCCGACCCGCGCATCGCCAACTCCAACGGCGCCAGCTTTGACGCCGCCACAGGAAGCAAAGTCCTGGTCAACTCGCGCGGCTTCGCCGGCAGCTATCGCACCAGCTACGCAGGCATCTCCGTCTCTCCGCTGGCCGTGGATGCCAACGGCGCCATGCAGCGCGATGCCTGGTGGTCCAGCGCGCGGCGCATGGCCGATCTCGAATCGCCCGAGTCCGTGGGCCGCGAAGCCGCACGGCGCGCCCTGCGCAGGCTCGGCGCCCGCCGCGTGCCCACGCAGCAGGCGCCCATCGTTTTTGCACCCGAGATCGCCCGCTCGCTCATCGGGTCAATCTTCGAAGCGGCCTCCGGCGACGTCATCTGGCGCGGCGCTTCCTTCCTCGCCGGAAAGCTGGACGAAGCCATCGCCGCGCCAGCCGTCACCATCCTCGACGACAACATCATGCTGCTGCCCTCCGGCGTCGGCGGCTTTGGCACCTCGCCCTTCGACGGCGAGGGCCTGCCCTCCCGCCGCACCGTCGTTGTGCAGGATGGCGTCCTGCGCAGCTATCTGTTGAACACCTACACCGCCCGCAAGCTCGGCATGCAGTCCACCCACAACGCCTCGCGCGGACTCGCAGGCACGCCCGGCATCGGCTGCGGCAACCTGTATCTCCGGCCCGGAAAGCAAACTCCGGAAGAGATGATCGCCGAGGTCCAATCCGGCCTCTACGTCACCAGCCTCATGGGCTTTGGCACCAACATCGTCACCGGCGACTACTCGCGTGGCGCCACGGGCCTCTGGATCGAAAATGGCCAGTTGACCCACGCGGTCGAAGAAGTCACCATCGCCGGCAACCTGAAAGAGATGCTCCGCAACATCACCGCCATCGGCAACGATCTTGAATTCCGCGGCGCCGTGGCTTCGCCCACACTGCGCATCGACAGCATGACCATCGCTGGAGCCTGACCATGCAAGCGGCGCTTTCCATGCAGTCGCTGCTCTTTGATCCGGCCGATGCCCGCGCTGCTCTGGCGCAGCTTCCGCATGCAGCCGCTGTCTTTGCACTCTATGGCGCGGAGGCGCACGCGGAGCCCTATATCGGCCGCACGCCCAACCTGCGTGCGCGTCTCGAGCGCCTCCTCATCCCTTCGGAGAAGCATCCCAGAAGGCTGCAACTGGCCGGGCGCGTGCGCCGCATCGAGTGGCGGCTGACCGGCTCGGAGTTCGAGTCGCTCCTTCTGCAGTTTGGACTTCTCCAAAAGGTCTACGGGACGAAGTCCCTCGAGCGGATGCACCTGCGCGCGCCCGCCTTCGTCCGCTTCCTCGGCAGCAATGCCTATCCGCGCGTGGTGGTGACGCACCGCCCCAGCCTGCGCGAAGCCGATTGGTCCTACGGTCCCTTCGCATCCCGCGCCGCGGCAGAGCGCTATGTGGACGAGGCACTGAAGCTCTTTCTGCTGCGCCGCTGCATCGACGACCTGCACCCCGACCCCAGCCATCCCGGCTGCGTTTATTCCGAGATGAAGATGTGCCTCGCGCCCTGCTACAAAGGCTGCACGGACCAGCGCTACGCTGAAGAAGCCGCCGCCGTCGAAGGCTTTCTTGCAACGCGCGGCGAGACCCGGCTCGTAACGCTGCGCACGGAGCGCGAAGCCGCCTCCGCTGCGCTGGAGTTTGAAGCCGCCGCCACCCTGCATGCTCAGGTGCAGCGCGTGGAGAGCGTGCGGGCGCTGGCCCCTGATCTCGTCCGCCCCGTGAGCCGCCTCCGCGCGGTGATCCTGCAAGCCGCCGCCGAACCGGACTCCGTCGCCGTGTTTTCGTTTGACGGCGGCCGTCTCAGCGGGCCTGCCCTCTTCTCCACCCTCGGCATGCGCATCCAGAACGAGCAGTCAGGCTCGAGCTCGCTCTTCGCGCAACCCGTTGCCCTCGAAGCCCTGCCCGAGAGGTCGCCGGAGGCCGCGCCCCGCCCCGCACGCGCCGTAATCGAAGAGCGCATGGAAGCCGTGCTGGCGGAGCTTGCCCTGGAGCCCTCAGCCCCTTCGCCGACCGAGCGGCAGGGCCACATGGCCCTTCTCAAGCGCTGGTACTACCGGCCCGAGGCCCGCCGCGTGGGCGAGATCTTCTTCCCGGATGCCGAGGACCGCTGGCCCATCAAAGCCCTCCTGCGCGGCGTCGGTCGCGTGGCAGCCCGGCCCCTCCAGGCCTGACGCCGCTGCGCACGTTGCAGTCACCTCCAATCCTGCACACGCGCGCATATACTGTGTGCGTGCAGATGCCCTGGCTTCCAGGTGACGAGCTCTTCGCAGTGCTGGTGGCGATCTCCTTCGCCGCCGGGCTCAACGTCTATGCCACAGTGGCCACGCTTGGCCTGCTCGCCCATACCCATTGGCTCGCGTTGCCGCATTCACTGGCCCTGCTCGGCAACGGGTGGGTCATCGCCGCCAGCCTCGCGCTCTTTGCCGTCGAGTTCTTCGCCGACAAAATCCCGGCCTTCGACCTAGTCTGGAATGCGCTGCACACCTTCATCCGCGTCCCCGTCGCAGCGCTGCTCGCCTATCAGGCCACCGCCGGGCTGTCTCCGCTGGAGCAGGCTGCCGCAGCCGCCATCGGCGGCGCAGTTGCCCTTGCTGCGCACGGAGGCAAAACCGCCGCCCGCGCCGTCGTCACGCCCTCGCCCGAGCCCTTCTCCAACATCGGCCTCAGCCTCGGTGAAGATGTGCTGGCCATCTCACTCACCTGGCTGGTCACAATCCATCCCTATCTCGCGGCGGGAATCGCCCTCAGCCTGGTGCTGGTCATCCTCGTCATGATCCGTCTCGTGTGGGGCGCGATGAAGAAGCTCTTCGGCACCGCCCGGCGGTTTGCCGCTCCATGACCCCGCTGCGCCGCCCAAACCGCGCTGCGGGCGCTGCATGACTGGTACACTGGCCCTGCAAAGGAGACGTTGATTCCCGCCCATGGTTGAGCTGCTGCCCTCCATTCTCTCCGCAGACTTCGCCCGCCTCGCCGATGAAGTGGCCGCGGCTGAGCGCGGCGGCGGCACGGTGATTCACGTCGATGTCATGGACGGCCACTTCGTCCCCAACATCACGCTCGGACCGCCCGTCGTGAAGAGCCTGCGCAAAGTCACAAAGCTGCCGCTCGATTGCCACCTCATGATCGAGAACCCCGACGAGTTCATCCCCGCCTTCGCCGATGCGGGCGCAGATTGGGTCAGCGTCCACTACGAGGCCTGCCGCCACCTGCACCGCACGCTGGAACTCATCGCCCACCATGGCATGAAGCCCGCGGTGGTGCTCAACCCCGCCACCAGGGTCAACTTCATCGTGGACATCCTGCCCATGGTTCACCACGTGCTCATCATGAGCGTGAACCCCGGCTTCGGCGGCCAGAGCTTTATCCCTTTCTCGCTCGATAAGATTCGCCGCCTGAAAGAGTTGCGCCAGGAAATGGGCCTGGCGTTTAGAATTGAAGTGGACGGCGGCGTGGCTCACGACACCATCGCCTCCATCGTCCAAGCAGGTGCGGACCTGCTGGTGGCGGGCAACGCCGTCTTTGGCGAGGGCCGGCCGGAACAGGACGCGCGTGCGCTGCTGGCAGCGGCGCGCAAGGCCGCGGCAGAGTAAAATTCTCTGGTAGAGCAAGGTCAAGGCGCGCCGCCTCAATGCGGAGAGTCGCCGCTTATGAGGTGGTATGAACCGGTTGTCCAATAAGTTTGCCGTGGCCGCGCTAGCCGCCCTGGTTCTGACGGGCGTGTCTGCGCAGGCTCGGGAAAAGCAGCCCAAGCACAAGAAGAATCAGGACCTCAGCGCCAATCCCCTGGCCGGCGTCAAGTCGCAGCAGCCCGATAAGCTCCTCTTTGACAAGGCCATGGTGGCCATGAAGAAGGGCCGCTATGACGTGGCGCGCCTGACCCTGCAGACCCTGCTCAACACCTATCCCGACTCCGAATACCGCATGCGCGCCAAGCTCGCCGTCGGCGACACATGGTTCAAGGAAGGCGGCACCGCGGCCCTCACCCAGGCCGAAGCCGAGTATGAGGACTTCATCACCTTCTTCCCCCAGGCGCCAGAAGCCGCCGAAGCCAAGATGAAGGTGGGCGACATCTACTACCAGCAGATGGAGAAGCCGGACCGCGACTACACCAACGCGCAGAACGCAGAGCGCCAGTATCGCGAGATGATCAACATGTTCCCCGACTCGCCGCTCCTCCCGCGCGCCAAGCAGCGCCTGCGCGACGTGCAGGAGGTTCTCGCCGAGCGCGAATCCCGCATCGGCCAGTACTACCTGAGCCGCGAAAACTATGTGGCCTCCATCGCCCGCCTCCAGACCGTAGTCGATACCTATCCGCTCTACTCGCACAGTGATCTGGCGCTGCTCGGCATCGGCGACGCCTACACCGGAGAAGCAAACGCCGTGCGGCAGGCTCCGGGACTCCCCGGCGCCGTGCGCGAGCGCCTCACCGCGCTCTACAACGATCGCGCCGCCGCGGCCTACGCCAAAGTCATTACGCGCTACCCCATGGCGGCCCATGTAGAAGATGCGCGTGACCGCCTCATCGGCATGAACCGGCCCGTCCCCGAGCCTACGCAGGCCGCAATTGCCGAGAGTGACGCCGAAGAACGCAGCCGCCAGCCACTGCGCTTCACGGACCGCACCCTCGGCATCATCAAGCACGGCCCGTCAGTCGTCGAAGCGGTCCATGTTGGCGAGCCGAGCCTCGACGACCCCAAGCGCGTGATCGCGCCGGACATCACCAAGCAGAACATCGCGATGTACAACACGGCTGTCGGCGCCAACCCCACAGAAGCAACGGCCAAGCCCACCGGCGTCAACGAGCCGCCGCGCAGCGATCGCCCGTCTGACGCGCCCGTGCAGATGACCGCGCCGGCCGATGGCACCGGAGTGGGCGTCTCCATCGTCAGCGCGCCCAGCGGCTCTGCCGAAACCGCGCCGTCGAATCCGAACGACCCCAGCAGCCAGTTGAAGGCCGTAGGCCCCACCAACACCACCCTGCCGGCCGCGGAAAAGCCCGCCGAAGCCCCCGACCAGATCAACGACATCAAGCCCGGCGAAGCCCCTGCAACCACGCAGGCGGACGCCTCCGGCAAGAAGAAGAAGGCTCCCAAGGCCGACCTCGGCGACGAGTCTTCCAGCAAGAAGAAAAAGAAGAAGGGCCTCAGCAAGCTGAATCCCTTCTAACTTCCTCGCCAAAACCCATCAGGGCCGCGTCGCGCCAAAGCACGCGGCCCTTTTTGCTGCCCTCCTGCCGCCCGCCGCTCTTCACACGGCAATGGCAGGATCGCCATGAATCAAATCTGGCAATAGTTTTGAAAAGGTACGGCTTCAGCCGTGCCGAAAACAGGCGAGAAATTGCAGGGCTTCAGCCCCTGAGGGGCGTCTTTGTGATCAGGCGAGGCCCAACATTCCGTACCTGAAGCCATAACAGAACTGTCCCTTTCCCCCGGAGCGGATCCCTCCGGGCCCTTGCAAAGCCTTTTGCGCGTTCATGCGATTGCCCGGACGTTCCTCATGCCTGGCCTCAGTCCGCATCCCCCCATCTGCTAAAGTGAAGAGTGGTCCCCTCGCTCAAAAACCCTTTGTAGAATGCGGGTTTGACGCAATCCTGTGGGGGCACGCACTGCGACCCTCATGCCCCACGACCTGCCCAAAGCCTACGACCCCACCGCCATTGAAGATCACTGGGCCGCCTACTGGGTCCGCGACAATCTCTTCGCACAGCCCACCCCCTCCGAAACCGAAGGTCCGGACGGCCAGTCCCCCTTCACCATCCTGCTGCCTCCGCCGAATGTCACTGGCCGTCTGCACATGGGCCACATGCTCAACCAGACGGAGATGGACATCCTGACCCGCTGGCGGCGCATGAGCGGCCGCCGCGCCCTGTGGCTCCCCGGCACCGACCACGCCGGCATCGCCACCCAGATGATGGTCGAGCGGAAACTGGCCGAAGAAGGCACTTCCCGGCAGCAGTTGGGCCGGGAGGCATTCATTGCCCGCGTCTGGGAGTGGCGCCGTGAGTACGGCGGAGCCATCCTCGACCAGATGAAGCGCCTCGGCGCCAGCGTCGACTGGAACCGCGAGTACTTCACCATGGACGAGCGCCTCTCCGTCGCCGTGCGCGAGGCCTTCGTCAAGCTCCATGAGCAGGGCCTCATCTATCGCGGCGCGTACATCGTCAACTGGTGCCCGCGCTGCCAGACCGCCATCAGCGACCTCGAAGTGGTCTATGACGAGCACAAAGGCCACCTCTGGGAGATTCGGTACCCGGTCATTGACGACGCGGGCAACGACACCGACGAGTTCCTCACCGTCGCCACCACGCGCCCCGAGACGATGCTCGGCGATGTGGCCGTCGCCATCCACCCCGAGGACGAACGCTACACGCACCTGCACGGCAAGAAGCTGCGCCTGCCCCTCGTCAACCGCACCATCCCCATCATCCTCGACGAGTGGGTTAGCCGCGACTTCGGCACCGGCGCCGTGAAGGTGACGCCCGCGCACGACCCCAACGACTTCGCCCTCGGCCAGCGGCACGACCTGCCCTCCATCAGCGTGATGGATGAGACGGCGCACATCAACGCGGAAGGCGGCGTCTACGCAGGCCTCGACCGCTATGTCGCGCGCAAGAAAATCGTCCAGGACCTGGAAGAGCAGAAGCTCCTCGCGGGCGTGAAGGATCACACCAACAACGTGGGCCACTGCGACCGCTGCAAGACGGTTGTGGAGCCGCGCCTTTCGCTGCAGTGGTTCGTCAAGATTCAGCCTCTCGCCGACCGCGCCATCCAGGCGGTGAAAGAAAAGCACATCAAGTTCACGCCGGAGATGTACGAGAAGACGTATCTGAACTGGATGGAGAACATCCACGACTGGTGCATCTCGCGGCAACTCTGGTGGGGCCATCGCATCCCGGCGTGGCACTGCTCCGCGTGCCGCAAAATCACCGTGGCACGCGTGGACCCGACCACCTGCGCGCACTGTGGGTCCGCAAGCATCACGCAGGAGACCGACGTGCTCGACACATGGTTCTCCTCCGGCCTGCTGCCCGTCTCCGTCTTCGGCTGGCCAGATCTTCCCGGCGTCTTGAAAACGGGTGCCCCAGGTCCCTCGCATTTGGGGACCTGGGAAAGCGCAGGAGACCGCGCCGATGCAGCCCTGAGCCGCGCTGATTTCGACGCCTTCTATCCCACCAGCCTGCTCGTCACCGGCTTCGACATCCTCTTCTTCTGGGTGGCGCGCATGATCATGCTGGGCTGCTGGTTCGCCGCCGATGTGCCCATGCCCGATGGGCGCCCGCGTGCTCTTGCCGACTCGGTGCCGTTCCGCGAGGTCTACATCCACGCGCTGGTGCGCGACGCCAACCGCGAGAAGATGTCCAAGACCAAGGGCAACGTCATCGACCCCATCGAGATTGTGAAGCAGTACGGCACCGACGCCGTCCGCTTCACGCTGGCGTCCATGGCCTCGCCCGGCACAGACATCGCCTTCAACGTGGCCCGCACCGAAGGCTACCGCGCCTTCGCCAACAAGATCTGGAATGCCGCGCGGTTCATCTTCATGAATGTGGACCGGGCGGCGGAAGTCGGCATCAAGGTAGATTCATCGGCTCTTGGTTCAATGCCGTCCGCAGCGCCGGACGATCCGCTTGAGGCGCGCTGGATTGTGGCGGAACTGCACGCGACAGCCGCGAAGGTCAACAGGTCGCTCGAAGACTACCGCTATGACGACGCGGCGAACACCATCTACCAATTTTTCTGGGGCAGCTTCTGCGACTGGTATCTGGAGATCGTCAAGCTGCGACTGGACTTCTCCGAAACCGCGGACAAGTCAAAGACACATGCCGCACTCACTACCCTGGTCAGCGTGTTCGAAGCCGCATTGCGCTTGCTTTCGCCCTTCATGCCGTTCATCACCGAAGAGATCTGGCATGCGGTCTACGACGGCAGGCCCCCTGAGAAGTCGATTGCTCTGATGACCTATCCGCCGGCGCAAGGTGTGATAGAAGTACGGGCGCAGATCGAAATGGAATCATTACAGAGCCTTATTACAGAGATTCGTGCTCTGCGCAAGGAAATCGGCTGTGACGAAAAAACTGCGACCCCCGTCGAAGTTCGCGGTGGCGGAGATTTCAGAAGGCTCTCCGAAGGCAATCGCGACATCATTGCTCGCCTCGCACGCGCCAGCGAATTGCGCTTCGTTGAGCAGATTTCGGCAGGCCTGTCGATGCGCCATACCCCCGCCTTCGACGTAGCTGTTGTCTACGAAGCAACCATCGACGTCCCCGCCGAACGCGACCGCTTGACAAAGGACATCGCCAGATACGAAAAAGGCTTGACTGCTGCCGCGCGCCAGTTAGGCAACGAGGGCTTCGTCGCCAAGGCGCCCGCGCACATCGTCGAAGGGCTCAAGAAACAGGAGGCCGAGACCCGGCTGCTGCTCGAGAAGGCGCAGGCTGCACTGTCGGCCCTGCCGCAGACCAACTCCAAAGGCTGAAGAAAAATGGAATGGAAGAGCCACAGAATTGACGCCTTGCTGGAACAGGCCCTCGTTGAGGACAAGGCCACCAGCGACGCCACCACCAACCTCACCATCGACCCCGCCCTGCGCGCCTCTGCCTCCATCGTCGCCCGGCAGGACATGGTCGTGGCAGGTCTGGGCGCGGTGCCGCGTCTTCTTGAGATCTTTGGCCGCCTCGATCCGCATCCCCAGGCGCACAACCGCTTCGATGTCGTCAGCCACCCGGAGATCTTCGACGGTGTCCGCGTCCATTCCGGCCAGGTGCTGGCCGTCATCCGCCACAATGCCCGCGTGCTCTTGAGCTGCGAGCGCGTCATCCTCAATCTGATGCAGCACCTCAGTGGCATCGCCACGCTCACGCGCCAGTACGTCGACGCGATTGAGGGCACCAGGGCCCACGTGCTCGACACGCGCAAAACCGTGCCCGGCATGCGCGCGCTGGAAAAGTACGCCGTGCTCTGCGGCGGCGGCACCAATCATCGCCTCGATCTCGCCTCCGGCATTCTCATCAAGAACAACCACATCGCGCTCGGCGGCGGACTGCGCGCCGCGCTGACGCACGCTCTCGAACGCCGCAAGCCCGGCCAGCGCGTCCAGATTGAGGTGCGCACCATGGCCGAGTTGAACGAGGCGCTTGAATGCGGCGCGGAGGCCATCCTGCTCGACAACATGACGCCCGCGCAGGTGAAAGAAGCCGTCGATCGCATCCGAATCGAAAAGCGCTGGATTCCCACCGAGGCCTCGGGCGGCATCGTGCTCGAGAACATCCGCGCCTACGCCGAGACGGGCGTCGACTTCATCAGCGTTGGCGCGCTCACTCACTCCGCAAAAGCCGCAGACATCTCCATGCGCATCCTCGCGGAGCCCGCGTAGCTCATGTACGACCCGGCTGCGTTGCAGTCCGAGCTGGCGGGAACCATCTACTCCGGCAAACTCCATTTCTTCGCGACTATCGACTCGACCAACACACAGGCGATGGCAGCCGCGCGCGCAGGCGCGCCCCATGGCTCGGTCTACTTTGCCGATGAGCAGACTGCCGGCCGCGGGCGCGGCGATCATCGCTGGGAGTCCGAGTCCGGCGCTGGCCTCTACGTCAGCGTGCTTCTGCGCCTCCCGCTTGCCGCCGCGCGTCTCTCCCTGCTGCCGCTCGCTGCGGGCCTTGCCGCGGCCGATGCCATCCACGCCGTTACCGGCACCGCCATCGATCTGCGCTGGCCCAACGATCTGTTGATCGGCGAACGCAAAGCCGGCGGCATTCTCGTCGAATCCAGGCTGGACGGCGATGCGCTGGCCTTCGCCGTCGTCGGCATCGGCATCAACGTGCAACAGCGCAGCTTCTCGCCCGCCCTCGCCACGCCCGCCACATCGCTCGCCCGCGCGTGCGGCCGTCCTGTCTCGCGACAGGCTCTACTCGTCGCCCTGCTAAAATCGCTGGAGCATGAGGCGCACATCGTGTGCGATGAGGAGTCCGCAAGAATGCTCCCCGCGCGCATCGAACAGCGTTCCACATGGCTCCGCGGGCGACGCGTCGAGGTCCACGGCCCGCAGGCCTGCACTGGAACCACTGCAGGGCTCGACGCCAACGGCTTTCTGCGCGTGCAGACTGCGCATGGCCTCGTCACCGTGCAAACGGGCGGAATTCGCGCCCCGGAGATGGACTGAAGACAATGCTTCTGGCTCTCGATGTCGGTAACACGAATACGGTGCTCGGCCTCTATCGTCTGGATGGCGAAAAGCCCGAGCTCGCGGCGCACTGGCGCGTCACCACCCATCGCACGCAGACCGTCGATGAGTACGGCGTCTTCTTCGTCAACCTCTTCGAGATGCACGGCCTCTCCCCGCACCAGGTCACGCACATCATGATCGCCTCGGTGGTGCCGCCCGTCGAATCCACTCTGCGCCAGGTCTGCGAGCTCTACTTCCATGTCGAGCCAATCTTTGTCGAGCCCGGCATCAAGACCGGCATGCCCATGCTCATCGACAATCCAACCGAGCTCGGCGCAGATCGCATCGCCGATTGCATCGCCGCCTTTGAGCGCTACGGCGGTCCGTGCATCGTGGTCGATTTCGGCACGGCAACCAAGTTTGAAGTCATCTCCGCGCGCGGCGAGTACCTGGGCGGCGCCATCGCACCCGGCCTCGGCCTCAGCGCTGATGCGCTCTTCTCGCGCGCCGCGCGGCTGAGCCGCGTCGACATCAAGCGGCCCGCCAAGGTCATCGGCACCAACACGGTCACTCATCTGCAAAGCGGCCTCTACTTCGGCTACATCGGCCTGGTGGACGGCATCCTCGAACGCATCTTTGAAGAACTGGGCACGCAGCCGCAAGTGATTGCCACCGGCGGGCTGGCGCGCATGATCGCCGCCGACTCGCGCCACATCAAGGTCATCGATGACCTGCTCACTCTCGAAGGTCTGCGGATCCTCTTTGAGCGGAACCGCGCCCCGCGCACGCGTGGACAAGCGCATTGAGAGCGCCGCTATGGCCGGCAGCAACTACTTCAACTACTTCACGGAGATCGAAGAGCGCTTTCAGCAGCGCCGCGGGGCACTTCTCCTGCTCTCTACGCTCGACTGGGCGCTGATTGAAACCTGGCGCGATGCCGGCGTGCCCTTGCAGGCCGTGCTGCGCGGCATCGACGCCGCCTTCGACAAGTATGAGGCGCGCCAAAAGCGCGGACGCATGCGGCGCGTGAATGGCCTGGCCTGGTGCGCGCAATCCGTAATGCAGGCCGCCGATGAGCTGCGCGAGGCATCCACCGGCACTGCGCCACCCGCCGCGGAATCACGCGAATCAGGTTTTGAGCAGGAGCGCGTTGCCGCGCATCTTGACGCGGCTGCAGGCGCGCTGGAACAGACATCAATCGCCCACGATGCATGTGCTGCAACCGCCTCGCGCCTGCGCGAGATTGCGACGGAGATGCGCGCCCGGCCGCAGCAGGCCGACGCACCGCAGGAGATCGAATCGCTGGAACGCACGCTCACCGTGCTCGAAGAAAAGCTCTTTGCCGCGCTCACCGCCGCAGCGCCAGAGGATACTCTCGTCGCGCTCAAAGAACACGCCGCGCGCGAGCTCGCGCCCTATCGCAGCCGCATGAGCGCTGTGCAGTTACGCCAGGTCGAGCGGCAGTTCGTGCAGAAGCAGCTTCTTGCCCGCTACGATCTGCCGCGCTTCAGCCTCTTTTACATGAGCCAGCAATGATTGCCGAAAACGCTGAACTCGTGCAGATCGAAAAGCCCGTCTACGGCGGCTCCTGCCTCGCCCGTCTGCACGGCAAAACCATCTTTGTGCCGCTCACGCTGCCCGGCGAGCAGGTGCGAATCCGCATCACGCAGGACAAGCGCAGCTTCGCCACGGCAGAGGCTGTGGAGATTCCATCGCCCTCGCCGCTGCGCGTCACGCCGGAGTGCCCTCACTTCGGCGCCTGCGGCGGCTGCGATTATCAGCACGCCAGCTACGCAACACAGCTTGCATGGAAAGAAGCCATCCTGCGCGAAACGCTGCAGCGCGCCAGTGTTCCCCTGCCGCAACAAATCGCCGTGCTCAGCGCTGAGCCATGGCGCTATCGCAATCGCATTCGCCTCGCTATCGATGCGCACGGCAATCTGGGGTATCGCGGCAGGCATTCCCACGCCGTGGTGCCGGTAGCCGCATGCTCAATCGCCGCCCCTCTTTTGATGCGCGCCGCCATGGCGATCGAGGAAGCGCTGCGTCAGGCCAGGCCAAAACTTCTCACCACCGAAGTCGCGCTTTTCTGCAACGCCGAAGAGACCGCCGTGTTGGCAAGCCTGCTCACTCAGCAACTCTCGAAACTCAATGTCAACGATCTCGCGCAGGCCCTGAAAGATCGCGTCCCCGAAGTGCAAGGCGTTGAAATCCTCGCTCAAGCGCGCGACCGGAAGACCACTCAACGAATCGCCCAATGGGGCGAGCCATCTCTCTCCTATCGCGCCGCCGGCAGCGAATACCGCGTCGATCAGGGCGCATTCTTTCAGGTCAATCGCTGGCTCGTCGACGCCCTCGTCGAGCGCGTCTCAGCAGGCGATTCCGGCAGCCTCGCATGGGATCTCTTTGCCGGTGTTGGATTGTTCGCGCGCCATCTGGCGCACAGCCATCAACGCGTGGTTGCCGTTGAGTCCGCGCCAGCCTCCATCGCCGCGCTCCGCCACAATCTCGCTGGATTGCACGGCACCGCCGTCCAGGCAGACACGTTGAACTTTCTGCGCCGCAACGTCGCTGCCGAGCGCCCGGATCGCATCATCGTGGACCCGCCCCGCACCGGCCTCGACGCTGAGGTCACCACCTTGCTGGGAACAATCGCCGCGCCTGCGCTCGTCTATGTCTCCTGCGACCCGGCCACTCTGGCACGCGATCTCAAGGCGCTCCTCGCCAGCGGCTACCACATCCACTCCGCCACGCTTGTCGATCTCTTTCCACAAACCTTCCATCTCGAAACCATCGTCCACTTGCGCCGCTCCTGATAGGCTGGCCGCATAGACTTCTGCAGCCGCAATGTCCTCTCTGCTCACCACGCCTGCATCTTCGATAAGCGCGCGCACCGCTGGCCTCGCCGGCTCAACGCCTCTCTTTCACGCAGCCTGGCTCTTCGCCGCAGGCATTGCGGTAGCGCGCGTTGTGTGGCTTTCGCCGGGCTGGCTGCTCATTGCCATCGCATCGCTGGGCCTGCTTGCGCTCATCGCAGCATTCCACGCGCTGCGCATCGCGTGGCTGCCCGTCGCTGTGCTCTGGTGTCTTCTGGGCGCGTGGTGCGCAGAGATGCAACCCCAGCCAGCTCCTGCGACAAACCTGCTCGCGCTCTCTGACAATCTCGCCCGCACCGTCGAGGGCGTCGTTGTGGATGCCGGCCCCATGCAGCAAGAGACCGACGAGAGCGCGGATGACGCTGTCAGTGAAGGCTCGACGCAGCGCATCGACCTTCAGGTCAGCAGCATCGAAGTCGCGACCGACAGCGTCGACGAACAGCAGCCCGTACAAGGCAGCGTCCGCATCACCGTACGCTGGCCAATGGATGCAGCAAGCGTAGCGCCGCTCCGCTGCGGCCAGACCGTTCAACTCGTCACACAGTTGTTGCCGCCCGCGGTCTATCGCGACCCCGGCGTCTGGAGCCGCAGAGACTACCTCCTCGATCAGGGCGTCACCGCCACGGGCTCCGCGCCAGTACGAAACATAACTGCACTCGCGCGGCCCGTCGGCAATCTTCTCCCCTGCCGCATGCGCTCCCTGCAGCATGGCCTGAGCGCGCGCATGATGCAGCTCTCCGCGCAGATGCAAAGCCTCCCGCCCGCACTGCGCCTCACTCCAGACGACAGCATCATGCTCTCCGCCATCACCACCGGCGACAGAACCTTCCTCACGCATGCACTGCGCGTGGGCTTTGAGCGCACCGGCTCGTTCCACATGCTCGTCGTCTCCGGTCTGCATCTGGCCATCGTCGCCGGATTCTTCTTCTGGCTGCTGCGTCGCCTGCGCGTTCCACAAGCACCAGCGACGCTGCTCACCCTCGCCGCCTCCTGCGCCTATGCGCTCTTCACCGGCTTCGGGGCACCCGTGCAGCGTTCGCTCTGGATGGTCGCGGTCTATCTGCTCGGCCGCCTTCTCTATCGTGAAGCAAGCGCGCTGAACACGTTGGGCTTCGCCAGCCTCTGCCTGCTCGCCGTAAACCCGCGCGGGCTCTTCGATGCAGGCCTGCAAATGACGCTGCTCGCCGTGCTCGTCATCGCCGGTGTCGCCGCGCCGCTTCTCGAAGCAACCCTCCGCCCATACACAACCGCCACGCGCGATCTGGACATCGTTGCCATCGACGTCAAGCTCGCCCCTGCACTCGCACAGTTCCGCGTCGTTCTGCGCATCATCGCCGCCCGGCTTCAGCGCGCCGCGTCACCCCGCATCGCATGGCGCGTCTTCCCCTGGTTGGTTCGAACCCTGCTCTTCGCCGTCGAAGCGTTCATCGTCTCCTGCGCCGTCGAACTCGCCATGACCCTGCCCATGGCCATCGACTTCCACCGCATCACCGTCTTCGCTCTTCCGGTTAACATCCTTATTCTTCCCCTGCTCACACTGCTCCTTCCCGCCGCGCTGCTCACGCTCGTCACTCTCCTTGCATGGCCGGCTGCGGCCGTCGTTCCTGCCATCCTCGCCGGAGGCGTCCTGCATCTCAGCGTCGCGCTTGTGCGCCTTTTTGGCTCGCTCTCCCTTGGCGACCTGCGCATTCCAACGCCGCTGCCCTCGCAGGCTGCGCTCTTTTGCATCCTCCTCGGCATCTCCATCGCGCTGGCTCAATTTGCAATCCGCACGCGCCATCGTCGCTTGCATACCGCCGCATGGGTCGCTTTATTCCTTGCCGCGATCGCGACTGTCTTCCCGCGCCCGGTCGTGCATCCAAACAACGCTCTCTTCATTGAAGCGCTCGATGTCGGCCAGGGAGATTCGATCCTGCTCATCTCGCCGGAAGGCAAAACCATGCTCGTCGATGGCGGCGGCTTCGGCGGAGGCCCGCATCCCATCGCGCAGAACTTCGACGTCGGCGAAGACGTCGTCTCGCCTGCGTTGTGGGCGCGCGGCATTCGCCACCTCGATGTCGTCGCGCTCACCCATGCGCACTCCGACCACATCGGTGGACTGCCCGCTGTCCTGCGCAACTTCCATCCTGATGAACTCTGGGTTGGAAATAATCCGCAGGTCGCGGACTACCTGAACCTGTTGCAGGAAGCGACAGTTCTACACATCCGGGTTCGTCCGCTTCACGCCGGCGATGCCGTCTCCCTCGGCGCGGCACAGATCCATGTGCTGGCACCCGCGACTGACTACATGCCCGGTCCGCAGCCTGCCAACAACGACTCGCTCGTGCTGCACGTTGCCTACGGCGCAACGTCCGCTCTTCTCGAAGGCGATGCCGAAGCTCCGGTCGAGCAAGCCATGCTCAGTGAACAGGGGCTGCAGAGCACGCTGCTCAAAGTGGGCCACCACGGCAGCGCCACCTCCACCACGCCGCAGTTCCTCGCCCGCGTCGCGCCGCAGTGGGCCGTCATCTCCTGCGGCCTGCACAACCGGTACGGCCATCCGCGCGAAGAGGTGCTTTCCGCCTTGCAGTCCGCCGGCGCGCGCACCTACTCAACCGACATCAACGGCGCGGCCTGCTTCACTCTCACCGGCAGTGCCGTCCTCCCCGATCCGTTCTGCGGCGAAGACCACGAGCCTTAGAACCGCATCCGCATCCCAAACTGAATCTGCCGCTCGCGGTAAAAGTTCGTCGCATTGATGTTCAGCGGCTGGCCAAACTCCGTCTGTCCGGTCTTCAGCCCCGTCAGGTAGTTGAGCGAGGGCAACTCGCCACTCGCCGTTCCCGAGCGGATCGTATAGCCCACCGTCTCCAGTTCCGTCACATTCTGGTGATTGAAAAGGTTGAACGTCTCCGCCAGCAGTTCAAGCTGCCGCATCTCGCCCAGGTTGAACCGCTTGCTTAAATGCAGATCAGCCTTCCACGTGCCGGGGTAGCGATACGTATTGCGCCCCACGCCATAGACGCGCTCGTCGCCGCCGTAGCCGTTCATCCCCTGCGCCAGGCCCACAATCGCCGTGCCTGTTGTCGTGAACTCCTTCGCCAGCGAGCCCGCGCTCCGCATCGAGTACGGCAGTCCGCTGTGAATGGTCCCGATGCCCGACAGCATCCAGCCATTCGCAACCTTGCCCGCCAGTTCGCGCAGCATCCACTTCGGTTGCCACACCACCGCCACACTCGCTGTGTGCCTCACATCCAGGCTGCTGTTGCCATACTCCGCGCGAAAGTTGCTCGGATCGAAGACGCTGCTGCCATAGCTCCACACGCTCTCGCTCGGATTCCAGTCCATCGCGTGCGCATACGCATAGCGCGCATGCAGCGCGAGTCCATGCAGTCCATAGCGCGTCACGCGCAGCGTCGCCGCCTCATACGTCGAGTTCGCGCGGCTGAAGATCTCCGTCACCTGCTGATAATGCGGATTCAGCCTGCCCGTAAAACCTGTCGGCGAAGCTGCCGAAGGCCACGACGCATAGAACGGCACCGTAATCTGCGCGCTCTTTAGCGGGCCCGATCCGTTGCCATCCACCACGGCATACGTGATCGTCTTCGGGTTCACCGCGGGGTCGATATTCGCATCCATCGTCACCGGCAGATGCCGCGCCAGGCTCATCACCGCGCTCGCATCCACCAGCACGCGTCCAGGCAGATTTTTCTCCAGTGTCGCCTCCGCCTGGTGTACCTGTCCGTTGCGGAAGCTCGACGCAAACTCCACTGCGCCCGGCATCACCATGGTTGCGGGTTCGCCGCTCAGCACATACGGAAACGGCGGCGCGCCGCCCGCCGCAAGATTATCCGTGGGCCGCATGAAAAAATACAGATCGCCCTTCTGCGATCCCGTCTGCGTCAGCACATTCTCAATCGTCCGGTTCGGCGTGCGCCCAAAATACATCCCATACCCGACACGCAGCACGGGCCAACGGCTCTTCTCCGTGCCCCACGCCAGGCTCGCGCGCGGTCCCCATTCATTGCCCAGGCTCGGCACAGTCTCCGTCAGCGGCAGATCTGGATTCTTGAGCCGCGCAATCGGCGGCGGCATCTGCTGCCGCTCCCATCGCATCGCCAGCGTCAGCGCGAGCGTCTTCCTCGGCTGCCACTGCGCCGTCGTGTAGCTTGCCCAGTCGCTCGTGCTCAGCCACCAGTCGCTCGGCCCCATTGTCTGCGAGTAGTACGTGTAGCACGGCAGATACCCAAGCCCGCGCAGGTTCCCCGCCGAGTCGCGCCACGTCCGCCCCGTCTCATCGCAGTTGTGTTGATCCATCGGGTTCAGTTGTCCGCCGATGCCGAACGCCGCGAAGGCCAGAGCGTCCGATGCAAAGTTGTCCAGGCTGAAATAGTCGTAGGTCCCCGTGCGATTTCGCAGCAGGCTCGTCGCATCCGTATTATGGCTCGCTTCAAATCCCGCCTTCAGCAGCAGCGCACCGCGCGCCCAGCTCAGTTGCTCCTGCGCCTCGTAGAGATGCTCATCGGGATAGCTGCCCGCGCCGAATCGCGCCGGATTGCCGATCGTGAATCCGTACCGCGAATCCACGCGAATCTGCGGCAGTTGTCCCCACGCATTGATGTTCAGCGCCTTTTCAAACACAGACGGCGTCTCCGCCGGCTGCGTCACATCCTGGCGCCCAAACGACCCCTGCGTCGCCAGCAGCAGGTTCGCCGTCGCAAAGTGCTCCCAGCGGCCCAGCAGCCATTGCTCCGTTGCGTTGCTTGACCCGTAGCTGTGCGTGCCAAACATCTCCGACGCCCGCGTCATGCCGCCGCCCGGCGCATCGCGCTCGGCAACGGTGCCCTCCAGCGTGACGCGGTCGCGCTCGTTCGCCTGCCAGTCGCCGCGCGCAAAGCCCGTCCACTGCGCGGAGCTGCGCGCCGCCGGCCCCAGCAGCCCTGCCAGCGATTGCAGCAAGGGCGTAAATGCCGCCACGCCCGCCGCCACAGGATTCGCGCTGCTCAGCCCCAGCCGCGCGCTCAGCACCTGCATCGCGTCGTTCGTCGGCTGCGCAAAAAAATTCTCCGCGTGCCGCACCATCGAAACACCCGCGTCATTGCGGTCGTAGCTGTCCAGCGCCGCAAACCAGAAGACGCGCTTGTGGCCAAACCGTCCCCCCGCGCCCACTCCCCACGAGATCGCCCGGTCGCGCGGCGTGTAGGCCTCCGGCGTAAACGTGGGAATCGCCGCAGTCGAACCCGGCGCCGTCTGCTGCACCCACTGCGTAAACGGATTCTGCGCGCCCCACAGGTTATCGCGATCCAGCACAAACGCCTGCCCATGCAGGCGATTCGTTCCGCTCGCCGTCACCTCCTCCGCGCCGCGGCTTGCCCCCCGGCTGGCATCCACTCCCGTCGCCGTCGCAACCGTCTGCACCTCGCGAATCGCGGCTTCGTTCGCCCCCGGTCCAATCAGCGCCGCGCTGCGCCCCGCCATCCGCCCCACGCCGCCCCCGCCAAACGCCAGCCGGATACTCGCCCCATCCACGCGATTCGCCGCCGGCTCTTCACCGCCCCGCGGAGACGACTGCACGTCGCCGCTCGAGCTGCTCGCAGCCGGCGGCGCGTCCAGCACGAAGTTCTGCCAGTTCCGCCCCGCAAGCGGCAGCGCCTGCAGTTGCTCCGCGCTCAGCGTCCGCCCCTGCTCCGCCGCCAATGCCGCATCGCCCGTGACCGTTGCCGCGGCCCCTCGTGCAGTCTCGGGCGCTCCCACCGCTGCCTGC
The DNA here is from genome assembly GCA_028873155.1 of Acidobacteriota bacterium. Lineage (GTDB taxonomy): Bacteria > Acidobacteriota > Terriglobia > Terriglobales > Acidobacteriaceae > Telmatobacter. Next base: position 327 of record JAGWML010000013.1, on the reverse strand, counting down.
GTGCCGTGTGCCGCAGCATCCAACCTCTGCGCTGACTGCGCGACACCTGCCGCCACGGCCGAAATCTGCGCCTGCTGTGTCGAACCGTCCGCCGCGCTCACCGGCGCCGTTGCCTGCCCGGCCGGGTTCGCAGCCGTGTTCGCAGCCGGATTCGCAGCCACGCCGCTCATCCGCAGCCCGCGCAGCGCCACCGGCCTCAGCGCCATCTCCACCTGCGCCTGCCGCACTTCAGGAATCGCTTCCGGTCTCTTCGCAGCCTCGTGCAGCGCTGCGCGCGCCGCAATCAACTTGCTCTCGTCCGCCTGCGCCGTCTCCACATGGGCAGCA
>JAGWML010000012.1 GCA_028873155.1 Acidobacteriota bacterium | reverse complement strand
TGGCTGAATGCAGATGGCGAGGCGCTGGCGCAGGGGCACTTCAAGACGGGATGGCTGACGCACGACGTGGTGGGCGGCGGCGCGTTGTTCCATCGACTGGTGGATCTGTCGCCGACGATTGTGTACACGCCGATTGGCGTGGAGAACGTGTACCAGCCGAATGTTGCGTATCCGATTGAGAGTCCTGTGCAGCATGCGGGGCCCTCGACGCTGTCGGATTTTGACCGGCAGACGTCGGGAATTGTGCAGGACCGGATTCACGTGCCGGGCGGAATTCAACTGCAGGCGGGTGGACGGTATGCACGGGTGACGGATTTCAATTACACCTCGGCGCGGAAGATGTGGCTGCCGCAGTATGCGGTGATGTACTCGCCGTCGAGCGACGTGACGCTGTATGGCAACTATGGTGTGCTGCTGTCGCTGGGCCCGCAGGCGCCGTGGTGGGTGGACAACCCGTATGTGTTTCTCGATCCCTACAACACGCGGCAGTCGGAGATTGGCGTGAAGTACGAGCATACGATTCTGCTGACGGCGGATGTCTTTCGGATGCGGCAGCCGTTCTTTTATCCGCGCGTGATTCAGGGGCCGGATGCGTTCTGCACGGGGACGGTGAATCCGGGAGATCTGTGTTTTGAGTCGCAGGGGCACGAGACGCATGACGGCGCGGAGTTCACGGCGCAGGGCAAGGCTGCAAACTGGGTGCAACTGACGGCGTCGCTGATGGCAGTATCGGCGACAGCGACAAATACGGGGACGCTGGCGTATGACGGCAAGCAGGTGATCAACGTGCCACGCGAGCACACGACACTGTTTGCGGATATGGTGCTGCCGCACGTGAGGGGGCTGCACCTGATGCCGGGCTGGAGTTATACGAGCCGCAAGGATGCAACGCGCGATGATCTGGTGAGTGTGGGCGGCTACAACCTGTTCAACCTGGGCGCGCGGTACACGCCGGGCGGCGAGGACGGGCATTTGACGCTGCGGCTCTATGCGGACAATGTCTTCAACCGGCGCTACTGGAAGGACACGGGCGCGAGCTACGGCGACACCTTCATTCACCTGGGCGCGCCGGCGACGGTACGGCTCGCGGCCCATTACACTTTCTAGTGTTGTAAGTCAGAAGTTCGTCGAAGAACGACCGCGGATCCTTCGACTGTGTTTGGAGCAGAAAACGCGCCAAACTTCGCTCAGGATGACAGCACTCTTAATGATGCGAACTTCCGACTCAAGATTGGCGTGAACGGGATGAGATGGATGCGGTGAGCATGACCGAGACAGCGAAGGCGCACGGAATGGACGGGACGCTGGTGGAGCCGGACTGGCCTCCGCTGACCGAGGGCGAAGTGCGCGTGGTGCTGGAACAATATGCGGAGTGCGAAGGACCGTATGCGATTGAGACGGTGAGTCCGCGACCGTTCTCCGCGGCGAGCGTGGTTCGGACGGGCGCCGGGTGCGCATTTGTGAAGCGGCATGCGCGGGCAGTGCGCGATGCGGAGGGACTGGCGGAAGAGCATCGGTTCATAGAGCACCTGCGCACACACGGATGCAGCGTGCCGCGGGTGCTGCGGACGCGGGCGGGTGCGAGCGCGGTGGAGAGCGGCGCGTGGTGCTATGAGGTGCATGAGACGCCGCGGGGCGTGGACCTGTATGAAGACGCGATCTCGTGGACGCCATTCCGGTGCGTAGGACATGCGCGGGAGGCCGGACGTGCGCTGGCGCGGCTGCATCTTGCGGCGGAGGGATTCGACGCACCGGCGCGCAAGGCGAGGCCGCTGGTGGCGAGCTTCACGATTTTTGCGGCGCAGGATGCGCAGAAGTCGATGGCCGAGTATCTGCACGCGCGGGCTTCGTTGCGCGATGATGCCGAGACGCGCACGCACTGCGATGCGGCGCTGGAGGCGCTGGATCCGTTTCATCAAGAGCTGCGGCCGCTGCTGAAGGATCTGAAATCGCTGTGGACGCACAACGATCTGCATGCGTCGAATCTGTTTTGGAGCGGGGCAGGCGAGGATGCGCGGGCAACGGCGGTGATTGATTTTGGATTGGCGGATAAGACGACTGCGGTACACGACCTGGCGCTGGCGCTGGAGCGGAATTGCGTGGAGTGGCTGGCGCTGATGGTGCATCCCGAGTCGCTGGAGCAGGTGGCGGTGCAGATGGATCACGCGACGGCGCTGCTAGACGGCTACGAAGAGACGCGGCCGTTGACGGATGCGGAGGCAGCGGCGCTGGCGCCGATGATGGCGCTGTGTCATGCGGAGTTTGCGCTGACGGAGGCGGACTATTTTCTGGGTGTGCTGCGCTCACGCGAGAAGGCGCGGCTGGCGGGCTGGGATTACCTGGTGGGACACGCACGGTGGTTTCGCAGCGCGGCCGGCACGCGGATGCTGGACGGGCTGCGGCGCTGGGCGGAGCGACGCCGCATGCGCGCGCATGGAGCGGGGCGCGGATGAGCGGGACGCTGCTGATGCAATACCTCACAGCGCACGGGCTGGAGATTGCGGGGACGGTCACGACGCTGGTGGGCATCTGGCTGACGACGCGGCGCATACTGCTGTGCTGGCCGATTGTGCTGGCGGCAGACGTGATCTATCTCGTGGTCTTTTATCAAGCGAGGCTGCTTTCGGATGCGCTGCTGCAGGTGTTCTTTGTGGTGTTCACGTTGTACGGATGGTGGCACTGGTGGCGCGGCGTGCGCGAGGATGGCGAAGTGCGCGTGGAGCCGTTAACCATGACAGCGCTGCTGGTGGCGCTGGCTGTGGGTGCGTTGGGCAGCGTGGTGCTGGGCGAGATTGCGAAGCGCCTGCACGCTGCGCTGCCGTTTGTGGACGCGGCGCTGACGAGCTATAGCCTGGTGGCGAGCTGGTGGCAGGCGCGCAAGCACACGGCCAACTGGTGGCTGTGGATTGTGGTGAACATCGTCTACATTGGCGAGTATCTCTACAAGGACCTGTGGGCCACGGCGTTGCTGTATCTGTGTCTCGTCGGACTGGCGGTGCTGGGGCTGCGCGACTGGCGGCGCGCGGAGCGGCTGACTCAGACGGCGAGCTGAACGGCGTTGTGCAGCGGCTCGCCGGCCATGAAGCGACGCAGTTCGGCGGCGGCGATGCGCACGGAGCGCGCGGCGAATTGCGGACTGGAGCCGCCGATGTGCGGCGTGATGTAGAGGTTGGGGCAGCTCCAGAGCGGATGACCTTCGGGGAGCGGCTCGGGATCGGTGACATCGAGAGCGGCGCGGATGCGGCCGGATTGAAGAGCGGCAATGAGCGCGTCGGTCTGAACGACGGGACCGCGGGCGGCGTTCACAAGCAATGCGCCGTGGCGCATGCGATTGAACTGAGCGGTGCCGATGAGGCCGCGGGACTCGTCGGTAAGAGGAAGAATCAGGATGACGATGTCGGCTTTGGGAAGCAGGCTGTCAAGTTCCGTGACGGGATGGACGAGAGGCTGTGCGCGCGGCGTGCGGGCGACGCGGATCAATTCTACGTGGAAGGGCGCGAGCATGCGCTCGATTTCTTTTCCGATGGAGCCGTGGCCGACGATGAGCACGGTCTTGCCGGTGAGTTCCTCCAGCATGACGGGCGGATAGAGCGGGCGCGCATCACCGGTGATGGTTGCGTAGTGTGCGGACGCCTCGAAGCGGCGCTTCCAGATGCCGGAGCGTTGGATATCGAGATAGAGCGGAACGTATTTGAGCAGGGTGAAGATGGCGGAGAGGGTCCACTCGGCGGTGGAGATGTTGTGTGCGCCGCGGGCGCTGCAGATGGTGACGTGGGGGCCGACGGTTGCGGGGATCCACTCAGTGCCGGCCATGAGCGAGAGGACAAGGCGCACGCCACGCAGGTGTGGCCAGACGCGCAGGGCGCGCGTGGAGTAGGGATCGGGGATCCAGACATCGATTTCGTGGACGGTGTCGGATTTCTCAGAGAGCGGGATGAGCTCGACCTCCGAGGGGAAATCGGTGAAGAGGTCGCGGGATAGAACTGCGGGATAGCCGACTCGAATCATGAGGGATGCGTGCCTCAGGCGCTTGTCCCATATGCTACACGCAGGACGGCGCGCACTCTCGCACATCAGGCAAGCGTGAGAGATGTCACGCAACGCGTATCCCGCTGCGCGATAGAGTGAATGCAGGGATGCAGCCGATGGAGAGGTGGCGATGCGCCTGACGGCACCGAAGACGTGGTCGCAGCAGCAGCTTGCAGTGAAGCTGGGCGTGGAGCCCGCGGGCAAGCTGCGCTGGATGAGCCGAGAGCATCGGAGATTGCTGATCCACGCAACGAAGACAGCGCTGGCGGCTGGATTGTGCTGGTGGCTGGCGATGCGGTTCGGCATGCACGACGGCTACTGGGGTGCGATCAGCGCGATCATCGTGCTGCAGTCGAACTTTGGCGCGACGATTACGGCTTCGCGCGATCGGCTGCTTGGCACGCTGATCGGCGCAGTGCTGGGCTTTGGATTTTCGTTTGTGGGCGCGCTGCCGTGGAATTATCTGGCAGCGGTGATTCTGGCCATTACGATCTGCGGACTGCTCGGGTTCAGGAGCAGCTCGCGACTGGCCGGAGTGACGACGACGATCGTGATGCTGGTGCAGCATGGCGGCTCGCACTGGACGGTTGCGCTGGACCGGGTGGGCCAGGTGGCGCTTGGAATTGTGGTGGCTCTGGGCGTTGCTACGCTGATTTTTCCGGACCGCGCGCGGCTGCGGCTACGCGACGGGCTGGCACAGGAACTGCTGGTGCTGAGCGCGTATTTTGAAGCGATTCTACAGGGATTCCGCGGAAAGACGCCGGAGCATCTGAACGAGATGCGCGAGGATGCGATGGCCATGCTCGCGGGCAACAACGAACTGCTGGAGGCGTCGCAAAGCGAACCCTCTGGCGGGCCGGGATGGCGCGAAGGGCTGAATATGCTGGCGCAGTTTGGGCGGTCGCTGATGGATGCGCTGACCGCGCTGGAGCTGGCGGTGAAAGACAGCAGCGAGGATGGATACGCGCTGCACCTTGAGCCGGAGCTTGGGAAGCTGGTGGTGGATATCCGCACGGGATTTCACTATGTGGCTCACTGCGCCCACCGATGGCAATTCCATATCGCGCCGAAAGAGATTGACCTGGAGGGAGACATTGCCGCACTGGATGCGCGGATGGCCGAGGTGCGGCTGCAAGGGTTGAATTTTTCGCAGGCAGAGATTCTGCGCGCGTATGCGGTGCTGCTGCATCTCAAGCAGCTTGCACGGCTGCTGCGCGCGGCGCGCGTGGAGACGAGCCGCGCGATTGGCGAAGCGCGACGCAGAGACAAGGCTTAAGGGCAAAACCAGAGACGATGTGAATTAGCAAAGTCCAATGAGGGTTGGTGCTCCCTGATGGTCGCGCCAACTCGGCGGAGCTGACTCAGGACGTGCCGTCTCCGGTTTTGCTTTAGGCAAGGAAGGCGCGGAGCGCTTCGACGCAGGCCTCGATCTCAGGAATCGTGATGGCGTAACCGAAGCGCAGGTGGCCTTCGCCCTGCGCGCCGAAGACAGAGCCGGGGATGGTGGCGATGTGGGCCTTTTCGAGCAGGATCTGCGCGGCGGTGCGGCTGTTTTTGTGGATCTTCGCGACGTTCGGGAATGCGTAGAAGGCTCCCGCGGGCGGATCGCACTCGAGGCCGACCTCATTGAGCCCTTTGACGAGCAGGTCGCGGCGCTTGCGATACTCCTGGCGACGCCACACGTGCTCACTATCGGTAATTTTGAGCGCGTAGAGCATGGCGTGCTGCACCGGCGTGGCGACGCCGTTGGTGGAGTAGAGGACGATCTTGCGCAGGGCCGTCATAAAGGGCTCTTTGGCGACGGCATAGCCAGCACGCCAACCGGTCATGGCGAAAGTTTTGGAGAAGGTGAAGCAGGTGATGGTGCGCTCCTCCATGCCGGGCAGCGACGCGATGGAGACGTGCTCGCCGTCGTAGACAAGGTCCTCATAGGCTTCGTCGGCGATGACGATGAGATCGCGCTCGATGGCGAAGGCGGCGACCTCTTCGGCTTCCGCACGAGTGAAGACGAGGCCGCTGGGATTCTGCGGCGTGTTGTAGTAGATGGCGCGCGTTTTGGGCGTGGAGAATTGCTCGAGGGTGCGGCGGATGCCGTTGCGGCGGGCGGTGATGGTGGGCACAAGCAGGGGACGGGCCTGTGCTCCCGTGACGAGATCGCCGATGGGCGTCCAGTACGGCGAGAAGACGAGCGCGTCATCGCCGGGATCGAGAACGGACTGAAAGGCGGCGTAAAGGGCCTGCGAGCCGCCGACTGTGACGATGACCTCGTCGGTGGTGACACGAATCTTATTTTTGCGGGCGAGCTTTTCAACGAGAGCGGCGCGCAGTGCGGGAATGCCGGAGGAAGGCGCGTAGTGCGTCTGATTCTCGACGAGAGCCCGGATGGCAGCGTACTTGATGGGCTCCGGTGTTTCGAAATACGGTTCGCCGCCGTGGAGCGCGTGGACCTGCAGGCCTTCGGCGCGCATGGTCATCACCTTATTCCGAATCTGCACAATATCAGAAAATCCAACTTCGTCCAGCCGCTTCGCGAGCCGGATTCCACCGCGCTTGATCGTCATGGCCTGACTGTTCCTTCTGAACGGTATCGATACCGAGCGTCGTTTTCAGCATAACGGATTGGACACAAAGAGCTCGTAAGGAAGCGCGATGGGCACATTACTCCCGTGCTAAACAGCAAGGAGGTTGGTATAGACGGCCATGCCGGCGACGGCGTCGACCTGCATGTTGTGGAGAGTATCGATCTCCTGCTGACTGCGGATGCCGCCCGCGACGATGAGCTGACGCGTGGTGAGTTTGCGCAGGCGCTCGGCGACGGGAATGGGGAAGCCCTGCATGAGGCCTTCGCCATCGACATGCGTGTAGAGATAGGCGGCGACGTGCGGCTCGAGTTGCGGGATGGCGTCGTCGGGGGTGAGCTCGACCTGGGCCTTCCAGCCTTTGACGGCGATGCGGCCGCCCTTGGTGTCGATTCCGGCGACGATGCGGTCGGCGCCGATGGCTGCGGAGATTTGTGCAGCGAAGGCGGTGTTGACTGCGCCTTCCGCGGAGAAGAGTGCGGAGCCGAGGATGACGCGCTGCGCGCCTGCATCGAGGACCTGGCGGGCGCGGTCGATGGTGTGGATGCCGCCGCCGGCCTGGACTGGCAGGCGCCCGGCGATTTGCGCGACGAGCGTGGAGTTGTCTCCCTGGCGCATGGCGGCATCGAGATCGATGAGCTGGACGAGGGGATACTTCGAGAACTTCTCGATCCAGTATTCGAAGTCGTCGAAGGCGAGGCGGAGTTTCTCGCCCTGTACAAGCTGCACGATGCGGCCGCCGAGCAAGTCAATGGAAGGAATCAGCATGGGATCCTCATGGGAATGCCGGCCTGGGCGAGCTCGGCCTTGAGAGCGCGCGAGCTGGTGACGCCGAAGTGAAAGATGGAGGCGGCGAGAGCTGCGTCGGCCTTGCCGCGGGTGAAGACATCGGTAAAATGCGCGACGGTGCCTGCGCCGCCGGAGGCGATGACGGGGATGGAGACGGCCTGGCTGACGGCGGCGGTGAGTTCGCAGTCAAATCCCGCCCGTGTCCCATCGGCGTCCATGGAGGTGAGCAGGATTTCGCCGGCGCCGCGCTGTTCGGCTTCGCGGGCCCACTCGACGACGCGACGGCCGGTGACTTTGCGGCCGCCCTGGACGAGGACCTGCGCGTCGCGGATGGGGTCGACTGCGGCGGGGTCGCGGCGCGCGTCGATGGCGACGACGACGGCTTGCGCGCCGAAGCTGGACCCGATGGCGGTGATGAGCGCGGGGTCGGCGAGGGCGGCGGAGTTGACGCTGACCTTGTCCGCACCGGCGTCGAAGACCTGTTCTGCGTCGCGCGCGGAGCGGATGCCTCCACCGACGCAGAAGGGGACGAAGAGCTCGCGGGCCGCGCGGCGCACGGTGCCGAGCAGCGTGGCGCGGCCTTCGTGCGTGGCGGTGATGTCGAGGAGGACGATCTCGTCGGCGCCTTCGCGGGCGTGGCGCGCGGCGAGCTCGGCGGGGTCACCGGCGTCCACGATGTCGACGAACTGAACGCCTTTGACGACGCGGCCGGCGTGGACGTCGAGGCAGGCGATGATGCGCTTGGTGATCATGACGTTCCCCTTGGCAAATGGCGGGCTACGAGGTCGTTGAGTTCGGTGCGCCGGTCAGGGGACATTGCAGCGGTAGGAAAGAAGAGGAATTTCTGCTTCGCCAAATAGAGCATTGTGATTTGTTCATCTTGCGCATACTCCGCAATGGCGTTCCAGAGGAATCTGCTTTCACTCGATTTGGAGTCAACGCAGACTATGCGTTCATCGTCAATCGCGATCGACAGGCTTCGAGCAGAAGGAGGAAACAATTGATTGAATTGCATTCGGACTTGGTTGGCTTGTAACGCTGGCGAGAGCAGAAACACAAGAGGGACGACGAGCAACCCTGGAGGGTTGTGCGAGAGATAATCCGTCTCCTTCAAGGAAAGAAATGCCTCTAGTGCCAAAAAAAACAGGCCAAGACCGGGTAGAACTTTGCCGAAGAAAAGACTGGCATTACGCCTGCCAAGATTCTGGCGCGAATGCAACCTTAACGCTGCCTTATAGTCCTTGAGGGTAAGTGTGTATTCAAGTCTCATTTCTGAAGCTCCAGAAAATTGCTCAGTATCTTGAGGCCGGTCTCGCCGGATTTTTCCGGGTGGAACTGCGTGCCAAAGATGTTGGCGCGTTCGATGGCGGAGGCGAAGGGCTCGATGTAGGTGGTGACGGCGGCGGTGTCTGCGGTGACGGGGGCTTTGTAGGAGTGGGTGAAGTAAACAAATGCGCCGGACTCGACGCCAGCGAGGAGACGCGATGCGGGGCGCACGTCGAGGGAGTTCCAGCCGACGTGCGGCACTTTTTCTGTCCCCTCGGAAAAGCGCGTGCACTGTTGCGGAAATGCCGCGAGGCCGGATTGCTGCGGCGCTTCAGTCGATCCCGCGAAGAGCCACTGCATGCCGACGCAGATGCCGAGGAACGGGACGCCGCGCGCGATGGCGGCGCGGATGACGGCGGTGAGGCCGGTACGGTCAAGGCGCTCGGTGGCCTGGAAGTGGCCGACGCCGGGGAGGACGATGCGCTCTGCCGCGGCGACGAGCGTGAGGTCAGAGTCCGTGACCTCCGGCTCCGCGCCGAGGTGGCGCAGGGCCTTGAGGACAGAGGTCAAATTTCCTGCTTTGTAATCGATGACGGTGACGCGCATCAGAGCAGGCCTTTCGTCGAGGGCAGCATGGCGCCGAGTTGCTTGTCGCGGCTGCAGGCGACGCGCAGGGCGCGGGCGAAGGCCTTGAAGATGGCTTCAATCTTGTGGTGGTTGGAGCGGCCGTACATCGTCTTGACGTGGATGTTGGCGCGGGCGCCGCGGGCGAAGCCCTCAAAGAAATCGGTGACGAGCTCAGTTTGCAAGTCACCGACGAGGCGCGTGCGGACCTTTGTGTCGACCGCGTAGGCAGGGCGGCCGCTGAGGTCGACGGCGGCGATGGCGAGTGTCTCATCCATGGGCATGAGGAAGTAGCCGGCGCGGAGGATGCCGCGCTTGTCGCCGAGGGCGCGGTCGAAGGCCTCGCCGAGCGCAATGCCGACATCTTCGACGGTGTGGTGCTGATCGACGTCGAGATCGCCCTTGCAGGTGAGGTCGAGATCGAAGGCGCCGTGGCGCGTGAAGAGCTCGAGCATGTGATCGAAGAAGCGGATGCCGGTGGAGACTTTGTAGCGGCCCTGGCCTTCAAGGGTGAGGCGGATGGCGATCATCGTCTCGGTGGTGTTGCGCTCGAAGGCGGCGGTGCGCGGCTTGGGCTTGCGTGCGTTCGTCATGGCATCTCTCTAACTGGCCCGGAGGGCGGCGATGGTGGTGTGGAGGGCTTCGACGGCCTGCTGCATCTGCCGGCGTGTGCCGATGGTGATACGGACGCAGCCGTCGCAGCCGGGATCGCTGGAGCGGTCGCGGACGAGGACGCCGGCGTCGCGCATGCGGCGGGTGAACTCGGCGTGCTGCGGGCCGATGTCGACGAGGACGAAGTTGGCGTGGCTGGGCCAGCGGCGGATTTGGACGGCATCGAGCGCGGCTTCGAACTCGGCGCGTGCGGCGAGGACTTCGCCGGTGTACCAGTCGAGGTAAGGCTGGTCAGCGAGCGCTGCGGGCAGGCAGGCGAGCGCGATGGAGTTGACGCTGTACGGTGAGAGGACGCGGCGAATCCACTGCATGGATTCGACCGGCCCGGCGAGCACACCGAGGCGCAGACCGGCGAGGCCGTAGGCCTTGGAGAAGGTGCGCGCGACGATGAGATTCGGAACCTTCCCGATGAGGTCGAGGACGGTTTCGCCATGGAAGTGGTAATACGCCTCATCGATGAGAACAACCGCCTGGGGTGCGCTGCGCGCGATTTCTAGAATCTGCGCGCGCGAGGCGATGGAGCCGGTGGGGCTGTTGGGGTTGGCGATGGCGATGATCTTGGTACGCGGGGTGATGGCGGCACGGAGCGGCTCGAAAGGAAATGCAAAATCATTCGCGGCCTGCACAGCGACGACACGCGCGTCAGTGGATGAGGCGTAGACCTCATACATGGTGTAGGTGGGGACGGGCAGAAGCAGCTCGTCGCCGGAGTCGAGGAAGGCTTGAAAGAGGACGTGAATGGCTTCATCGACGCCGTTGGTGAGCGCGAGCTGCGCGGGCTCGACGCCGAGATAGCACGCGACGACGGCTTCGATGGGTTCGCGCTCGGGGTAGCGCGTGAGCTCGCCGGTGGAGATGCGGGCGAGGACGTCGCGCACCTTGGGCGAGCAGGCGAGCGTGTTCTCGTTGAAGTCGAGGCGGAGCGCGTCGCGGCTGCCGAGCGGAGGGTGATACTCCTTCATGGCGCGGACGCGGGCGCGGGGTGCGGGAGAGGCGGCCGCTGGAGCGTTGGTCACGAGCGGACTCCTTTCTTACGGGTTGTGCGAAGCCGGGTGGTGATGGCGGCAGCGTGGCCGGTGAGGCCTTCAGCCTGCGCGAGCAGCGCGGCGTGCGGGCCGAGGTCACGCATACCCTGTGCAGTGTATTCCTGCACGGTGATGAGCTTGACGAAGTCGTTGACGCTGAGGCCGCCGCGAACGCGGGCCATACCGCCGGTGGGCAGCGTGTGATTGGGCCCGGAGATGTAGTCGCCCATGGGCTGCGCGGACCAGCGGCCGACGAAGACGGAGCCGGCGTTGCGGACCCATTCGAGATCGGCGGCGGTGTCGACGGTGAGGTGCTCGGCGGCGATGCGGTTGGTGAGGTCGCGTGCTTCTCCAACGGAGGCAGCGACGAGGATGAGGCCGTTGCGGCTAAGGGACTCGCGCGCGATGGGATTGTCGCGGCTCTGTCGCTTTGTCTCTGCGAGCACGGCGCGCGCGAGGTCGGTGCGCGTGGTGAGGAAGATGGCGAGGGCTTCTGGATCGTGTTCGGCCTGCGCGACGAGGTCGGAGGCGATGTCGGCGGGGTTGCCGGTGTCGCTAGTGACGAGGATTTCGGTAGGGCCGGCGAGCATGTCGATGGCGCAGTCGAAGGCGACGAGGCGCTTGGCGGCGGTGACGTAGAGGTTGCCGGGGCCGACGATTTTACTGACGCGGGGCAAGCTGGGCGTGCCGTAGGCGAGCGCGGCGACGGCGTGTGCGCCGCCCACGCGATAGAACTCCGTGATGCCGAGCATGTGCGCGGCGGCGAGGGTCTCCGGCGCGGGCTTGGGCGAGACGGCGACGATGCGCTCGACGCCTGCGACCTGCGCGGGGATGGCGGTCATGAGCAGCGTGGAGGGCAGCGGATGACGGCCGCTGGGAACGTAACAGCCGACCGAGGGAATGGGACGCACGAGCTGGCCGGTGACAAGGCCGGGGCGCGCGGCGCGGCTCCACGAGGCGGGAAGCTGGCGTTTGGCAAAGGCGCGAATCTGCGCTGCGGCTGTGGTGAGGGCTTTGCGCAGCGCGGGGTCGAGTGCATCCCACGCAGCGGCCATCTCGGCTGGCGTGATGCGGACTTGCGCGGGGCTGACGAGGCCATCGAGTTGTGCGGCGTATTGGAGGAGGGCGCGGTCGCCGCGCTTGCGTACATCGGTGACGATGCGTCGGACGGCGGGCAAGACGGTGTCCAGCGCTGCGCCGCCGCGTTGTTCGAGAGCGGCGAGCAGAGCCTGAGTCTGCTGCGCGCCGCGTCCTTTGGTTCGGATCAGTTTCATCGTGGGTCCTTGGTGGCCTGTGACCGAATGAATGGGTTCCTCCAGATTGTGTTTCCCCTGTCTCAAGATTGAGACCTGGGGCACCCATCCCAAATCATTTTGCCCTTTCAAAGCGCAACTCCCGCGGTAGTTCGCTCGTATGACGTCTCCGAAGTTCGTTGAAAGGCAACCGCAGATCCTTCGACTCCGTTTTCCGCGAAGAGCGCGGAAACCTCGCTCAGGATGACAAGTTGAATTGTGCAGCGAACTTCAGTGACATGACGCTAGAGAACCACCTTGTTGAGGGGGTACTCGACGATTCCGGTAGCGTTGGCGGCCTTGAGCCGGGGGATGACGTCGCGGGCGACGCGCTCCTCGACGATGGTGTTGACGGCGACCCACTCGGAGTTGCTGAGGTGGGAGATGGTGGGCGAGTTGAGCGCAGGCAGCACGGCGAGGACGGCCGCGAGATCTGAGTTGCGAACGTTGAGCATGAGGCCGACCTGTGATTGCGCGTCGATGGCGCCGCGGAGCATGAGCGCGATCTGGTTGATCTTTTCGCTCTTCCACGGATCGGCGAGGGCGGGCTTGCCGGCGATGAGATGCGTTTCGCTCTCCATCACGGTGTCAATGATCTTGAGGTGGTTGGCTTTGAGCGAGCTGCCGGTCTCAGTGACTTCGACGATTGCGTCCGCGAGCATAGGCGGCTTGACTTCAGTGGCGCCCCAACTGAACTCGACTTTGACGTTGACGCCCTTCTTTGCGAAGTAAGCCTTGGTGACCTCGACGAGTTCGGTGGCGATGATTTTGCCTTCGAGGTCTTCGGCGCGTTCAAAGCCGCTGGACTCGGGCACGGCGAGGACCCAGCGGACCTTGCGGCGGCTCTGCTTGGCATAGGTGAGCGAGGTGACGCTGGTGACGTCGAGGCCGCTCTCGACGACCCAGTCGATGCCGGTGAGGCCGGCGTCGAGGACGCCGTGATCGACATAGCGCGCCATCTCCTGCGCGCGGATGAGCATGCACTCGAGCTCGCTGTCATCGACGGAGGGAAAGTAGGAGCGGCCGTCGGCGTAGATGTTCCAGCCGGCGCGCCTGAAGAGGGCGATGGTTGCATCCTGCAGGCTGCCCTTGGGCAGGCCGAGACGAAGTTTTCCATTAGCCACGGGCGGCCTCCGCTGGGGTGGATTCAAGTGCGAGGGCGCGGGTGAAGCAACTGACGGTGCCTTCGTGGCAGACGAGGCCGTCGCCTTCGACCTCGACGCGGAAGAGCAGCGTGTCGTTGTCGCAGTCGGTGGAGGCGGAGACGATGCGGAGGCGGTTGCCGCTGGTTTCGCCCTTCATCCAGAGCTTCTGGCGGGTGCGGCTCCAGAAGGTGACGAAGCCGGTTTCCATGGTTTTGGCGTAGCTGGTGGGATTGAGAAAGCCCAGCATGAGGACCTGGCCGGTGCGTGCGTCCTGCACAATGCCGGGGACGAGGCCATCCATTTTTTCAAAGTCGATGGTTGCAGTTGTGTCGCTCATATTCCCTCGGGTCTTACCTGGTTTCAGATGGTTGGCGTGTTGCGCGCAATGAAAAGAGCCCGCGGCTTGGTGGCCGGCGGGCTCGCTTGAATCCTGATCTCTTCTGGCTGAGTTAGTTCAGGCCAGTGCAGTCCGCCGTCATGGAATGTCCATGATGATGGTGGTGGCCGTGATGGCGGAGGCTCTGCATCTGTCTCCTAATGTAGTAGCGCGCGCGGGTGCGTGTCAACTGGCTTCCGGCAGTTACGCCGGAGGCTTGATCGGCGAAGGAGAAGTCTTCGAGGTTTCGCCGGGCTGCTCGTGCAGGACTTCGATGATCTGCTGGTTGAGCCGGTTGCGGACTTCGTACCGCTCCGATGCGCGGGTGACGTATCGGACCGAAGCATCTACGCCGGAGGCGGTGGGATGCATATTGACGACCGGGGTTGCAGCGATGCGGCTGATCCCGTGGCCGCGGGTTCCCTGGTGCCACTCAATCTCGGCCTGGTGCACATTCTGTTGCGTCTCTTCGGTCACGACCTGGAGGATGTGATCGACCTTTGCATGCAGGTCATCCGTAGCGGGAATGCTGACGGTGATTTCATCCCACATCCACTGGCCGGCGGTGGAGAAGTTGAAGTATTGACCGCGGATGGCGAAGCCGTTCATGAAACTGGTGCGGCGGCCGGTGGGGAATCCTTTGTCGGCGAGTGTTTCGAGCATGGTTGTGCTCATGAGGCCGACGTCAATGACCTCGCCGCCGACGCCGTTGATCTGCACCCAGTCGCCGACGCGGATACCATTCTTGCCGATGAGAACGAACCAGCCGAAGAAGGCGAGGATGAAGTCCTGCATGACGATGGTGATGCCGGCGGTGGCGAGGCCGATCATGGTGGTGGTTTGGCGCGGCACGCCAAAGAGGACGAAGAGGATGAGCACCACGCCGAAGACCTGTGTGCCGACCTCGAGAATGCTGCGCAGCGTATGCATCTGGCGGTGGTCGAGGGAGGGCCGGGACATGAAGTGGCGCACAAGCGCATCGAGCAGGACCATGGCAAGCGCGATGAAGACGATGAGCGCGAAGGACTGCAGGATGAGGTGCAAGACGATGCGATGCTGGAGCTGGACCTGACTGTACCAGCGGGAGTAGACATTGACGAGCTGCTGGCTGGTCTGGATGCGGTCGTCGAACATGCTGAGAATCTGGCGCTCGGCGCTGCGATCGCGGAGGCTGGACATCATATCCGCACTGCTCTTGCCTTGAAGCGCACCTGGAGTCGATGCTGCGTCGACCGAGGCCTCGAGCGCGTTGTGCTGTTTGGTGAGTGCTGCGAGGTCATTCTGCGTTTGAAGGATTGCCTGCTGCAGAAGCTGGCTGCGCTCACGCTGGCTCAACCACGCGGAGATGCGCGCGCTGAGGGTTCCGCGCTGCCCGAGCGAGACAACGGCGGCTGCAGGTGCTGCGGTCTTGACCGACTCGTCGTACTGCTTCATCGAGGCTTCATGCTCGGCGAGTTCCGCCTGAATCTCGACACTCTTGTCGCCGGAGACGCGGGCGAGGTCGCGCTGGGCATCGCTCAGCTCGTCGGTGTCGAGGCTGAGCTGGGCCTTAGCCACGTCGAGGTCAGCACCGGCAACGGGCGCGGCCTGCTTTGCTCCGGCCTTCGCAGTCAGGGAATCGACGAGGGCCTGGTCCTGCTGGATGAGCTGGTGGAGCTGCGTGATGCGATTGGAGATCTCGAGTGCGCGACCGGCGAGAACGCGGTGTTGTGCATCGAGGTTGGCCGATCGCAGGGCGCTGGCGAAGGCCTGATCGACGTCATGGTCGGCGAGGCGCTCGGCATCGCGGGCGAACTCGGTTTCTTCAGCCGAGACCGCGAGGGGGGCAAGCGCCTGCGCGGTCAGCCACGGGCTGGTGTCGACCAGTTCGGGATGAATGGGATTGGGCCTGCCTTTGTTGAGGCCGGGCAGGAAGGGCAGATGCTGCATCGAGTCGCGGGTGGTCCATGCAAAGAAGAAGCACACGGCAAGGACGGCAGAGAGAACAAGGATGCTGACCTTGCGGGCCTTGTCGAGGACAACCCGGCTGGCTTCTGGCCCGGGGGTGGGGGGATGCGGAGAAGTCGCCATGTTTCTATTTTGACAGGAACGGCCGGTGCGGGCAGGTTGCGGATGGCTGCCTGCGGAGCCGAGAATGCGTGTATGCGTGCGGGAAGAATGCTGGCGATGGGAGTGCTGGGCGTGGTGTTGCTAGCGCAGGCGGGCATGGCGGCCTCGCCGGCGGAGAAGGCGAAGGTTGACCTGAACGCGGCGAGCGTGCAGGAACTGATGCAGGTGCCGGGGATGACGCGCACTTGGGCCGCGCGCGTGGTGCGCTTCAGGCCCTATCGGGCAAAGAATAATTTGCTCGACCGCGGCGTGCTGCCGCCGGCGGTGTATGACCGCGTGAAGGAATTCATCGTGGTCCACCGCGAGGCAGAGCCGCCGATCAGTCCGCAGCGATAAGTGGCTCTTCGACGCTGCTGCGCCGGAGCAGGCGGCTGAGCAGAACGTAGAGCACCGGAATAAAGAAGAGATTCAGCATGGTGGAGAGCAACATGCCGCCGACGATGGTGGTGCCGACGGAGCGGCGGCCCAGCGCTCCTGCGCCGGTGGCGAAGACCAGCGGCATGACGCCGAGGATGAATGCGAAGGACGTCATGAGGATGGGGCGCAGACGCAGCTCGGCGGCCTCGATGGCCGCGTCGGCGATGGTACGGCCCTTGCGGCGGAGCTGCTCGGCGAACTCGACGATGAGGATGGAGTTCTTGGCCGAGAGACCGATGAGCATGACGAGACCAATCTGGCAGTAGACGTCATTGGAGAGGCCGCGCAGGGAGACGAAGCCCAGAGCGCCAAGTACGGCCATCGGCACGGCGAGCAGGATGATGAAGGGCAGAGCGAAGCTCTCGTATTGTGCCGAGAGGGTGAGATAGACGACGAGGATGCCGAGGCCGAAGATGAGAGTGGCGCGGCCGGCGGACTCGATTTCGTCGAGGGTCAGGCCGGTCCAGTCATAGCGCATGCCGGGCAACATGAATTTCTTTGCGAGGTCTTCCATGCCCTGAATACCCTGGCCGGAGCTGTAGCCGGGTGCCGGTGAGCCGTCGATTTCAACGGCTCGGAAGAGATTGTAGTGAGAGATGACGGGCGGTCCGGCACTCTGCGTCACGTTGACGAGGTTGTCGAGCGAGATCATCTGGCCCGAGTCGGAGCGGACGTAGTAGCTGTGCAGGTCGCCGGTGTTGCGGCGGTAGGCTTTGTCAGCCTGCACGTAGACGCGGTAGGTGCGGTTGTTGAAGTCGAAGTCGTTGACGTACTGCGAGCCCATGTAGACGCCGAGGGTGGTGGTGATTTGCGAAAGAGGAATGCCGAGGGCTTTGGCTTTTTCGCGATCGATGGTGACGAGCACCTGCGGGTCATTCGCGGAGTAGGTGGTGATGAGGCCGGTGATGTCTTTGCGGGCGCGGGCCCCGTTGACGATCTGGTGCGCGACGCGGTCGAGGTCAGAGAGCGTGTTGACGCCGGTGTCCTGGAGCATGAACTGGAAGCCGCCGTAGCTGCCAACGCCGTTGACAGCGGGAGGCTGGATGACGGCAACGAGGCCGCCATTGGGAGCGAAGAGCAGGCTCTGGAGCTTGGGCGCGAGATCGCGCACGATGTCGGCCGCCGTGTGGCCCTTGCCGCGGCGCTGGTCGGCGGGCTTGGTGCTGATGAAGATCATGCCCTGGTTGGCGGCGCCGCCGGAGAAGCTGAAGCCGGTGACGGCGAAGGCGCCTTCGATATCGGGATTGCTGCCGATGATGGCGGCGGCGCGGTCGGAGAGAGAAGAGGTGTAGGAGAGCGATGAGCCGGGGGGCGCCTGCACGATGCCGATCAGGAAGCCCTGATCCTCCTGTGGAATGAAGCCGGTGGGGACTTGCTGATAGAGCCAGACCGTAGCGGCGAGGCCCGCGACAAAGACGAGCAGAAGGACGTAGCGGATGCGGAGCGCACCGTGGATCGCGCGCGCGTAGGTGCGGGCCAGCCAGCTGATGAACTCGTCTGCGCCGTGAATGAAGGAAGCGAATGCACGCGAAACGGGGCGGATGCGGAGGAAGTCGAGCTGGTGGGGGCGGGCTTCTTCACCGCGTAGGAAGAGGGCCGAGAGCGCAGGAGAAAGCGTGAGCGCGTTGAAGGCCGAGATGGCGATGGAGAAAGCGATGGTGAGCGAGAACTGCCGGTAGAGGATGCCAGTGGTTCCAGGGAAGAACGAAACGGGCACAAAGACGGCAATCAGCACGAGCGAAGTGGCGATGACGGCGCTGGTGACCTCTCCCATGGCGCGCGAGGTGGCCTCGTGCGGATCGGAGTGCTCCATGGCGATGTGGCGCTGAACATTTTCAATGACGACGATGGCGTCGTCGACGACGAGTCCAGTGGCGAGCGTGATGCCGAAGAGCGTGAGCGAGTTGATGGAGAAGCCGAAGAGCTTGATGAAGGCGAAGGTGCCGATGAGCGAGACGGGAATGGTGACGGCGGGGATGATGGTGGCGCGCCAGTCCAGAAGGAAGAGGAAGATGACGACGATGACGATAGAGATGGCTTCCGCAAGGGTGACCAGCACTTCGCGGATGGAGTCGCCGACGATGGTGGTGGAGTCAAAGGCGACAGCATATTCGAGGCCCGGCGGAAAACTTCTGGAGAGATCTTTGAGGACAGCCTTGGCGCGCACGTCGACATCGAGGGCGTTGGCGTTGGAGAGCTGCTGCACGCCGACGCCCTGGGCCGGATGGCCGTTGTATTTCAGGCTGGAACTGTAGTCCTCGGCGCCGACCTCAGCGTGGCCGACGTCTTTGAGCAGGATGACGCCGTTGGGGTTGTTCTTGACGATGATGTTTTCAAATTCCTGCGGGCTGGTGAGGCGGCCAACGACGCGGACGGGAATCTGATAGGCCTGGGTGCCGTCGGATGGAGGCTGACCGAGCTGGCCCGCGGGGATTTCGACGTTCTGCTCGGCAAGGGCATTGACGACGTCGGTTGCGGTGAGGCTGTGCGCGGTGAGCTTGACGGGGTCGAGCCAGACGCGCATGGCGTACTTGCGCTCGCCGAAGATCTCCACATCGCCAACTCCGGGGACGCGCTTGAGGGCGTCTTTGACGTACACGTCGAGGTAGTTGGAGATGAACTCGTTGGAGTAGCGGCCGTCGCGCGTGAAGAAACCCGCGCCGAAGACGAAGTTGCTGTTGGCCTTGGTGATGGAGATGCCGGTGGCATTGACGGCCGAGGGCAGACGGCCGGTGACGCTGGCGACGCGATTCTGCACGTCGACGGCGGCGATGTTGAGATCGTAGCCGGTCTGGAAGGTGACTGAGATCTGACTGGTGCCGTTGTTGGTGCTGGCCGAGCTGATGTAGCGCATGCCCTCGACGCCGTTGATGGACTCTTCGAGGGGAATAGTGACGGCCTTTTCCACGGTGTCTGCATTGGCGCCCACGTAATTGGTGGTGACGCCGACCATCGGCGGAGCCAGGTTGGGGTACATGGAAATGGGCAGAGAGGGAATGGAGATGGCGCCCGCAAGGATGATGAGCAGGGCGCAGACCGTGGCAAAGACAGGCCGGTGAATAAAGAAGTCAACAAACAAGCGGGGCCTACTTTCAAGAGCGTTTGGCGGCGGGCGTGCGGAATCAGCTCCGCCGGATGCCCTCAAGCCAGAGGGCGAACAAGAGGCCGGGCGCGCTAAGCGCCGAGCGGCACCACGGGCATTCCATTCACAAGGAACTGCGTACTCGAAACGATGACCTGATCGCCTTCCTTCAGGCCCGAAAGAACGGAGTAGGAGTTGCCGACGGTTTCGCCGAGCGTGACGGGAACTTCCGTGGCGATGGTGTGCCCGTTGACCTGGCGCACGACGAACGCGAAGCTCTGGCCGCCGAGGCGCGTGACGGCGAGGACGGGAACAACGGCCATGGGAGCGGTGGTCCAGATGACGCGCGCCTTGACCATCTGCGCGTTGCGCATGATCTCAGCGGTGGAGTGAACCGGGGCCTTGACCAGAATGCCCTGCATGGTGGGATCGACCTGCGGGGAGAGGAAGTCGACGCGGGTCTTTTCCAGCAGGTTGCCGTTGGTGTCGCTGATTTCGACAGCGAGGCCGAGCTTGACCTGGCTGGCGCGGTCGGTGGGGATGTAGATGTAGGCTTCGAGGTCGCCTGCCTCATCGACGGTGGTGAGGACGGTGCTGGAAGAGACGTAGTCGCCCACATGGACCGGGATGTCTCCGACGACGCCGTTGTAGGGCGAGCGGATGGTGTAGTAGGCGAGCTGCTCTTCCTGGGTTTTGCGCAGCGCCACGGCGGACTCGTAGTCGGCCTTGGAGTTGCTGAAGGCCTGCTCGGCCTGGTCGAGGGTGTCGCGGCTGGTGACGCCTGCGTCAAAGAGCTTGCGCTGGCGGCTAAGCTGGATGGTGTTGTAGTCGAAGAGCGCCTTCTTCTGCAGCTCGGTGGACTTTTGCGCCTGCACGGTGGCCAGCTGCGGCTCCGCATCGATGGTCATGATCGGCTGACCGACCTTGACCTGGTCACCGGAGCGGGCAAGGATCTGGGTGAGCTTGCCGCTGACCTGCGGCTGCAGCGTGGCGGAGTGGCGCGATTTAATGGTGGCGACGTACTCGCTGCTCTGGGCTACGGGTGCCAGAGTGATGGCAGCAGTCTTCACCGGCATCGCCTGCATGGCGGGACCGGCGGCCTGGGCGACCTTGTTCTGCTGGCAGCCGCTGGCCACAAGCGCGACTGCAGTGGCGAAGATAAGTGCATGAATGCGCGGAACGGCGATATGTCTCACTGAGGCCTTCTTCCCTGTGTCCTTGGCCAGCGCGTCTGTCGCGCTGCGAGGAAAAATGCGTGCCTGCCGGGCCGGGGTCGATGCTCATGACCGGCAAGGGGGAGACTCAGACAGTCTGTTCGCCCACTCTGGGCACGGGACACGCGGTTACAGTTATCGATTGGACGAGTTGCGCACTCTCATTGTCGCAAAAAAAGTTGCGGGGAGCAGGCGCAGGTGAAACGTTGCAGCGATGGCGCTCACCAAACAGAATAAACAGTTTAAGGGAGGCGGGTCCTGCGAACGCGTGGACCGGCGCAGAGCGGGATGGAGGCGAGCGCTTTCTTTGACAGGGGTGCAGCGAGTTGATAGCCTGAGGGTGGGTGAGTCCGGCTCTCTCCGCGAATTCCCGCCACGCAGTCTTTGCGTCCCCGTCGTCTAGCCCGGCCTAGGACACCGCCCTTTCACGGCGATAACACGGGTTCAAATCCCGTCGGGGACGCCAAATAAATCAATTACTTACATTAAGAATGGCGACTCTGATTCGCCTTGTACCTCACTCATATGTCAACAGGACAAAGACTCCCAGCCTTTGGTCCAGCGCATGCATTTCCGCCATTGAGGCATGAGCGACAGCGCGGGACGGTCGATCAGGTTGGCGACACCCATGATCCGATGCTCCGCTCTGCGTTGCTGCCCATCGAGGGAAGCGCTGGCTGTTGAAACGTGTTGCTCGTATGCGGTTCTTTCATCCTCCGATCGCAGGAAGAGGCTGAGAATCGCTGCTGCGAACGCAACTCCGGCAAGGTAGACGATGAATCTCGGCAGATACGCGCCGGCGCGGTCATATAGGTGTCCGATCCAAAGCGGCCCAGAGGCGCCGCCTATCGCATAGGCGGTCCAGGTGAGTCCGTAGAGCACCGAAAAATGGCGGCGACCGAAATAGCGCGCGAGCAGATACGGTCCGACGTCGGCTTCGCTGCCCAGCCCCACTCCGAGGACTGCCGCACCCAAGAGAGCCGGCCATCCCGTGCCGGCAAATGCCAGGATGAGCGTACCCGCAGCAGCCAAAGCGAGAACCAGGGTCTGGATACGCTCCGGCGAGACCCGATCGATTGCGAACCCGATGCCGAGCCGGCCGATGATGCTGGCTCCTCCGCGGATTGAGAGAGCGAGCGCAGCGGTGGCAACTGGCACTCCATGCTGAGTGAGGATAGAGGCCAGGTTTGTCAGTAGGCCGTTTTCGCTGAACGCGGAGAGGACCGTAATGAACGCAAGAATCCAGAATGCCGCCGTCCGCAATGCGGCGGCGACCGTCATGCCAGTATCGGAGTGGTGTTCAGCGCGAACGATACCAGCCTCGGGGCGGTTGCGTACCAGCCACGCGGTGAATGGAAAGCCAAGAATCGCGATGCTGCTCAGCAACACAAAGCCGCTGCGCCAACCGTGATGCTGGATGATCCACTCGGTCAGCGGCGGAATCACGATTGAGCCAATTCCACTCCCAGTAAGCAGCAGGGCAAGCGCAAATCCTCTTCGGCTTGTGAACCAGGTCAGGACCGTGCGCGTGTATGCGAATTGTGCAGTCGCATTTGCCACCAGGCCGATCACAAAAAACGTGGCGTAGAACTGAATGATATTCGGCGTCAATCGGCTGAGCGAGCCCAGCGCTATTGCGAAAACCAGGATTCCGGGAAGGATGATGAGACGGGGCGGGAAGTGATCGAGCAAGATGCCGATGAGCGGTGAGACCAGCGCGACCGTAATGGCGGCTAATGCGAATGCACCGCCCATGGCCTCTCGCTTCCATCCAAAGGCGGCGTGCAGAGGATCGAGAAACAAACTGAAGGTATACGGAATAATTGGAGCAAAGCTCACCATGACGCCGGTAAATGCGGCGGCGAGGACACCCCAGCCGGGATATCGAATCGAGCTCTCTTCGTCTAATTGATAGGGATTAGCTTTCATTCTTTACCGATAGCCGTATGGGAACTGCGCCTGCAGAACTCGATTGGTTCCGCGTCATCAATGAGCCAAGCAAAGTGTGACCTCATCAGGGGAAGGACTTCGACCGCTGCATCCTCGCGAATCAGAGGTACTGCTGTCTTCGGAAAATCGGATGAGCCAAATCTCGTCCTTTTGGCGGTGACCCGCTACGGCACCAGATCGTATGGCTTTCCCAGCGCTGCAGGAACATCGGCTGCAAGAAGAAACCTAGATGGCTCTGACACTTTGAGAACGAGCAGTCGCGCGCCTTGCTCATGTTCCAGATACAGCCATGCACTGGTGAAATGGTTCGAATAGAGCAATACTTCCTGGGTCGACAGAGGCGTTTGGCGCGGGAGCACGGATGAGACAACCACCTTCAGATCGTGAGGCGGAATGCGCTTTGCCGCGACTGATCGTTGTGTGAAGGTAAGAACGCCAAGAAGAAACAGTCCGGAACCAGCGATATGCCTTATACCTTCACTTCCTTTCACACGACAAAAGACTTCGCCAAGACATGTTTATTCGGCACCAGGCACTCTGCGCCTGCGGAGAAGGCGGACCCTGACCTCTCAATCGGAGGCTTCCTATGCATTGGTCGAGGCTGATCCGTGGAATCGGGCGGCAAGGCCGCCGTGTCAACCGAAAGACACGTGCGCGTTTTGTCGTCCGTCAGAAATCTCCTACCAAAGGAACTTCGCTGCCATCTGCAGCTCCCTGGCCGGACCCGCCGTGGTGATCTGACCGAAACTGGAATCGGTCATGACAAAGTCGGGATTGAGGAACTGTGCATGATTCATGGCGTTGAACGCCTCCGCTCGGAGTTCCAGACTCGCCCCTTCATGCAGAGGAATTAGCTTAGCAACGCCAATGTCCCAGTTGTTCACACCAGGACCGGTCAGGATGTTGGCGCCGGAGTCGCCGAACATGTTCGCCCCGGGCATGACAAAGCAGGAAGTGTCGATCCAATAATGGCCGTTGCTGCGGACGTTCTTATTGCGCAGGCTTGACCGGCCATTGCACAGACGGTTGGGGCGGAAGTAAGTCAGAGGATCCATCGAGGTGGTGTTGGCAGCGAGAACTGTGAATGGGTTTCCCCTGGCAAAGGTCGCAATCGTATCCAGGGTCCAGCCATTCGCCAGTGCGTTGGTTACGCGATTTGCATTGGTCAGGAGCCTCTGCCCACGACCGATTGGCAAATCCCAGACACCGCTGGCAACCAAGCGCTGCGGAACATTAAATCCGGCCATTCCCTTATCACAGCTCAGGCAGGTGCCACGTTCGTTGATTCCAACTGGAGCCCCTCCCTGCTCGGTGTTGGTGAGCGCCTTGGACCATGTGTAGTTGGCCACGAAGCTCAGGCCGTTGAAGAACTGGCGCTGCAATTTGGCGACCAGAGCGTTGTAGCTCGAAGTGGCTTCATCCGCCGCGGCGTAGATATAGCTGAATTGCGGCAATGGCCTTGCTGACGGATTGCAGACATAGGATCCGACCACGGAACAATCGTCGGCGTTCCACCGAATGGGCAGCTTGCGGGGCAGCGTTCCAATGTAATCCCCTTCGACAATTGTGTTTTTTGACAAGGAATACTGAATCGCGAAACTCCATTGCGGAATGTAGGGCGTGCGAAGATTCGGATCGAGATTGAAGATGGTGCCCTTGACGTTGTCGGCAAAGGTCTGCGTGATGGTTGTCTGCTTGATAGGGGGAAAGACATTTTGGCCCAGAACGTATGTTGGCATTGGCTGGGAGGGATTGTTCGTGATCGATTGAACGATGGCCACGCCAGGTGCGGTTATAGCGAACAGCTCATACAGCGCGTTTTCTGCGGGATAATAGATGCCCGCACCGGCTCTGACAATCGTTCCCCTCAGAAAATGCGGCTGCCAGGAGAATCCGACCCGCGGGGCGAAATTGTTTAGATCGACGTTATAGACCTCTGAGCTGATCTGGCCCAGCGCGGCATACGTCACCTTCCCCGTTTTCAGATCGACGGCGTGAGGATAGTTCTTGTCATGCCCCACTGCGTTGGGTGGGGTGCTCAGGTTCCACCCGAGGCCAACGTTGAGTGTCAGGTCGGTACGAGTTCTCCATGTGTCCTGAAAATATGGCGTCAGCGCGGTCCAGCGGAAATGCGTACGCGGCATGGAGGTTACGCTGCCGTTCAGCGGCATACCCAGAAGGAAATCCGCGAACGAGTTACCTGTCCCGTGCACCGGGGCAAGCGCGCCCGTGCGATCAGGAGCGAGTTGCGCAGTATAGATGGAACTGAACCACACCCCGCCACGTGAATAGAAATTGGAGCTTTCCTGCACCGTGCGCACGTAGTTGAGATCGGCGCCGAAGCTCATCTCGTGCTTGGCCTTGAGATAATCCACGCCTTCGTGCACCTGGAACTGGTTGTCTGTGTTCCCGATCAGTCCCTGACTACGGCCGAACGAGGATGTCGTTGAACTCCCCAGGACGTTGAATCCGTCGAGGAAAATCCCCGGAACACCGTTAAGGTCGGCGGTACCCGTGAACCCGAGCCTGGTCTGGACTCCGGGATCGGCATCGCCGGCGTTGAACACCGAAGGGCGAATCCAGCCGACGCGGAGTTCATTGACCAAATTGGGAGTGGCGGTCGTAGTCAGTTGCACCATGACAAGATTGGTATTGAGCGGAAAACCGTAACCCGCAAAGGGAAAGAGCGACGCATTCACCGTGGGCGAGTTTTCATGCACGTATTGCCCGAAGAGGCTGCTTCTGGCGCCCAGATTCGCATCGATGCGGCCACCGAACTGGTCGTAGTTGTCGGTGGTTTTGGGATTGCCAGCCAGGTTTTGTGAACCATAATGCGGCGCGGAAATGTAGTAAGCGAGGAGTGCCTGAGCCATCGGGGTGATTCGGCCGGAGGGACTGATGTTTGCTCTGAACGGCTGACGCTTGCCTGTGGTGGAATCATAAGTCGCAGGATCATACAGCTGGATTGGGGTCGGAAGGCCGAGCAGCTCCGAGAAATCGCCAGCAAACATCTGTTTGGAGGGAACCGTCGCTCGAGCGATTTCAGAAAACATCTGACGCCTTCCCTCGTAGTGACCGAAGAAGAATGCGCGGTTGTGAACCATCGGGCCTCCCGCCGCCGCTCCAAACTGATTGCGACGGAACGGCGCCGGTGGTGTGCCGGGCGGATCGAAGTAATTGCCGGCATCAGCGACGCTGTTGCGGATGAATTCAAATGCCTCACCGTGGAATCGATTGGTACCGGCTTTTGTGACAACGCTGACGACGGCCGCAGCATTTGGCCCTTCGGAAGGCAGGAAGAAGCCTTCCTGGATCTTGAACTGGTCAATGGCTGCTACTGAAAGGTTGAGTGAAGCCTGGCCAAGGCGACTTCCTGCGGTAGCCATGCCGTTCACGTAGTACTCCGTCAGATCCTGTTCATTGCCGTCGATTACGATTGTGCGGTCGGGATGACCAACCTGCAGCGTTGTGAAGTCGGAGATAGTCGTGCCAGAGGTCTGCACTGCGCCGGACAGAAGCCCCAGTTGGAGAAAGTCGCGGCTGTTCAAAGGCAGATGGCTAACGCTTTCGGATTCGATCAGCGTTCCGAGTTCATTTGACGTGGGCTCGATCAGTGAGCCGGTGCCGGACGCGTCAACGGTGACGCTCGTGGATACGGAACCGGGCGCAAGAACCGCGTTCTGTGTTGCCCGCTGTGACGCAGTGACTCTGAAATCATGAATCAAATATGATTT
>JAGWML010000011.1 GCA_028873155.1 Acidobacteriota bacterium | reverse complement strand
TTCCATCCGCCGGCCTTGATTTCGTCGGCGGTAGCGGCGTGGAGTTTGGCGGCGTCGGCGTGGACGGAGGTGAACTGTGGCGTGTTGGTAATGTCGGCGGGCTTGGGCGGGAGGGTTGCGATCTCCTGGTTGACGTAGCCGATGCGGTTGCCGGGGTTGGGGTGATCGCTCAAGAGCTGTGCGCCGCCTGCGCCGTACTTGGCCTGGATGGTCTCAAAGAACTGCGGGAGGGCGCGGGGATCGTAACCGGAGTCGTAGAGGATGTCGGTGCCCATGAGGTCTGCCTGCTTCTCGTCGTCGCGAGACATGCGGAGGAAGGTGAGGCCGGCGACGGAGCTGATGCCCTGCTGCGCGATGGCTCCGGCTGTGCCGGGGAGCAGGATGCCTGCGAGCGCGCCACCGATGCCGGCCAGGATGCTGGGGACCTGCTGGTGGGCCATGTTGCAGGTGGAGTGGCGCTGGACGACGTGGGAGATTTCATGGGCCATCACGCCGGCAAGCTGCGCCTCGTCGGTGGCGGCCTGAATGGTGCCGAGGTTGATGAAGATCGCGCCGCCAGGGAGGGCGAAGGCGTTGATATCTGCCGAGTTGACGACGTGGAACTGGAAGGGCCAGCGGTAGCCGGGTGCGAACTGCGCGAGGCGCGCGCCGAGTGACTGGACGTACTGGGTGACGGGGCTGGAATCAGGCAGGATGGGCTGCTGCTGATAGACCTGCGCCATCGCCTTATAGCCGAGTTGGATCTCCTGCGGCTGGGTATAGGGATTGGTGCAGGGCGTGGGCTGGAAGCGGGCGAGCGCAGCGGGGATGAAGGTGAAGAGTGTGCAGGCGAGTAAGAGGATGGAACGAGATGCATTGCGGCTCATGGGGCCCTCCGTACATGGCACCGGTGCCGTGAGCTAGTGTACGCCTGACTGGGAACCGGGGATTGGTCTAGATGCGGCGAACCCCCCGCACAGGGCAGAGCCGACAAGCCCCGCTCGGGCGGGCGAGGCTAAAATGTACTTGACGGCATACACTGTTTGTCATACAGTATGCTTCGTACAGTATGAGGAGACGATGACACTGACGGAAAACCTCTTTGAAAACCTGCGGCTGGAGCTGCGTCGGGGCTGCCTCACGCTGGCCGTTCTGCTGCAGCTCAGAGAGGAGCACTACGGGTACACGCTGCGAAAGGCGCTGGCCGCGCGCGGCATGGAGATTGACGAGAACACGCTGTATCCGCTGCTGCGGAGGCTGGAAGCGCAGGGATTGCTGACGAGCGAATGGCGGGAAGAGGACAAGCGCAACAAGCGCTTTTACCGGCTTTCGGCAGAAGGCGCGCCAGTACTGGAGCTGCTGCTCGCTGAGTGGCAGAGCCTGAATACAGCGATTGAGACGATTCGCCAACAAGGCAAGGGGGAGTGATGGAATCACTGGAGCAGTATCTGGAAGCGGTGGGACGGCATCTGCGCGGCGCGCGGCGAGACGACATTGTGGCCGAGTTGCGGGCGAACCTGGAAGCGCAGCTCGACGACAAGCAAGCGGAACTGGGGCGTCTGCTCACGGCGAAGGAGATGGAGGACTGGCTGAAGCAATTGGGAGCACCGCTGCAGATGGCGGCGCGCTACCAGGCGCAGCGGTATCTCATCGGGCCCGAGATGTTTCCCATCTACTGGCTGGTGATGGAGCGCGCGCTTGGCTGGGCGGCGATGATCTACGCGATTGTGAGCCTGGTGCTGCTCGCGACTGGGACGCCGAATGCACAGGCTGTGGTGGATGCGCTGGTGCGGCTACCCGGAGTACTGCTGTGGGTGGCGGCGTGGGTGACGCTGATCTTTGCGCTGATCGAGTATGGCTCGGCGCGGGATCCACAGAAGTGGCAGGGTCTGGCAGAACACGCGGCGAGTCTGCCAAAGATCGACCTTGCGCAACGGGAACGGGCCAGACGGCATGGCAAGCACAAGCGGACCTTTGCGCATGCGGTGGCGGAGGCAGTCTTTGGATTCCTGTTTCTGGTGTGGCTGCTGCTGATTCCGCAGAACCCCTGGCTGATGATGGGGCCGGGTGCGGCGCTGTGGAAGGCTTCACCCTATGCGTTGGCGCCGGCGTGGATAACGTTCTACTGGTGGGTGGTTGCGGCGCACGCGGTGCAGCTTGCGTGGCTTTGCGTCGAGCTTGCTCGGGGAACGTGGCAGAAGAAACACGGGCTGCGGCATGCGGCGGTGAAGGCGATCGAGCTGATTCCCTTGAATGTATTGCTGTATGCGCCGGGCCGTGCGCTGCTGGTGCTGCGGAATCCGCTGCGAGATGGAGCGCAACTTGGCGCAACGCTGAGTGGATGGAACGAAGGGCTGCACAAAGCGATTCTGGTGATCGCGGTTCTGGTTGCGGCGCAGATTGTGTGGACACTGGTGAATCAGGTGTGGATGCGCGGGAGGGATGGGGCGCAGTAGTGCGCCCCTGCGTCAGACCTGCATGACCTCGACTTCTTTTCTGCGGCTGAGTTCTTCCATGCGGCGAATCTCTTCGTCGGTCATCTTCTGGACTTCTTCGAGCGCGCGCTTCTCTTCGTCCTCGCTGATCTTCTTCTCTTTTGCGAGCTTTTTGAGGGCGTCGTTGCCGTCGCGGCGGACGTTGCGGATGGCGGTGCGGTGGTCTTCAAGCACCTTGTGGATGTGCTTGACGACCTCACGGCGACGCTCTTCGGTCATGGGCGGCACGGGGACGCGGATGACCTTGCCGTCGGACTGCGGGTTGAAGCCGAGGTCGGAGGCGCGCAGGGCTTTGTCGATCTCCGCCGCAACGCTGGGGTCCCAGGGCTGAATGAGGATGAGCTGGGCCTCGGGCGCGGAGACCTGCGCAAGCTGGCTGATGGGCGTGGGCGTGCCGTAATAGTCGACTTTGACGGAGTCGAGCATGTGGGCGCTGGCGCGGCCCGTGCGGGTAGAAGCGAGGTTGGACTGGAAGCCTGTGACGGCCTGGTCCATGCGGCGCCTGAGATCGGCGGAGAGTTCTTTGAGTGCCGGAATGCCGGCCATGATGGAGCCTGCCATAACGTTCGTCCTCACTGATGCCAAAGTGCCAACGGCTATTTTACAGAATCAGACGCTGCGGAGACGGTGAGATGATGGACAGACTGCGGAGGTGGCATG
This sequence comes from Acidobacteriota bacterium, assembly GCA_028873155.1. Classification (GTDB taxonomy): domain Bacteria; phylum Acidobacteriota; class Terriglobia; order Terriglobales; family Acidobacteriaceae; genus Telmatobacter. The sequence continues at coordinate 23,193 of JAGWML010000011.1, read as the reverse complement.
AGTAAGGATGCGTTCCCTTCCCAGCTAGTCCGCGGTGGCCCTGGTGCGCGACGGGATTTCCTTTGAGGGCGCGACGGCGGGGCGCTTTTCGCCGGGGCGCTCCATGCCCTGCGCGGTCTGAGCCATGCGGAGGTGCTGCTCCATCAGGCGGCGCGCGTCGGCCGGCTTGCGCGCGCGGATGGCGCGGTAGATCTCGCGGTGCATCTCGGCCGATTCGCGAAGGTCAGTGGCGCGCTCGACCGTTTTGCGCCGCTTGTCATACATCGAAGAGGTGACGGTCTCCATGATGGCGGCGAGGATGGGGTTGCCGGAAGCCTGCGCAATAATGCGATGGAACAGGACGTCATGAATGAGGTATTCAGTGGGATTCTCGATGGCAGCGAACATCTCGGCGACCTCTTCGGCGAGCAGGGCGTGATGTTCTTCTTTGCTGCGTTCGGCAGAGAGCGCGGCAAGATTGCTCTCAAGAATGATGCGTGCCTCAAACATCTGCCAGGATTGGAAGCCGTGGAGCGCGCCCATGAAGCTGAGGGATGCTTTTCCAAGATCGGGTGGACCGTCGGCGACAAAAGTGCCGACTCCGTGGCGGATCTTCATGACGCCCATGGCGGCCAGATAGCCAATGCCCGTGCGAAGACTGGCGCGACTGATCTTGAGGTCGCGCGCAAGCTCACGCTCAGGCGGCAGCTTGTCGCCGGGCTGCAGCGTACCATTTTCAATGAGAGAGCGAACGTGGTTGACCACTTGCATGGTCCTGTGGGACTCGGGCGCTTCCTGTTTGACCCGCAGCATAGAGGACACCTTTAAGCGAATTGCGCGCGGAAAATATGAACAGAAAGAGCTTATCACCCGATGCGAGGGGAAGGCTTTTGAAAAATCAAGAAAAGTTGGGCGAGACAGAGGTGGGGCTCATGTGTATACTTGTGGTCTGACCTCTAGGTGGGTGATTCCACGGCACTGAAAAAGCCACGAAAGCTGCTGACTATGTTGCTTCATAACGATCGCCTGTTCCCTGCCGAGCCGAAGGTGCGCTCGATTGCCCGTTCTCTTTATGAACGCGTGCGCGGCCTGCCGATTGTGAGTCCGCACGGGCACACGCAGGCTGCGTGGTTTGCGACCAACGACGCGTTTCCAGATCCAGCGATGCTGTTCGTGCAGCCCGATCACTACGTCTACCGGATGCTTTACAGCCAGGGCGTCTCGCTGGACGATCTGGAGATCGGGCAGGCGGTGATGAAGGACCCGCGCAAGGTGTGGCGTATCTTTGCGAGCCACTATCACCTGTTTCGCGGGACGCCGACGCGGATGTGGCTGGACTTTGCGTTTCAGGAGCTGTTTGGGCTCGAAGAGCGGCTGAGCGAGAAGACGGCGGACGCGTACTACGACACTATTGCGGCGAAACTGCTGACGCCGGAGTTTCGTCCGCGTGCGCTGTATACGCGTTTCAACATCGAAGTGCTCGCTACGACGGATTCACCGCTGGACACGCTGGAACACCATGCGGCAATCCGCAGCTCGGAATGGAAAGGGCGGATTGTGCCTGCCTTCCGGCCGGACTCTGTGGTTGACCCGGAGTTTGCCGGATTCGCGGACAACATTGCGAAGCTGGGCGCGCAAACGGGCGAGGACACGGCGACGTGGGATGGCTATCTGAAGGCGCTGCGAAAGGCGCGCGCGCGCTTCAAGGCGCTGGGCTGCACGTCGACCGATCACGGGCATCCGACGGCGCAGACCGCGGACCTGTCGAAGGCAGAGGCGGCGAAGCTGTTTGAGAAAGTGTGCACGGGAAAGGCGAGTGCGGCGGAGCCGGAGCTCTTCCGCGCACAGATGCTGACCGAACTCGCGCAGATGAGCCTGGAAGACGGTCTGGTGATGCAGATTCATCCAGGCAGCGTGCGCAACCACAATCGCAGGGTCTTTGAGCGTTACGGTCGAGATACCGGCGCGGATATTCCACGGGCGACGAATTACGTGGATGCGCTGCGGCCGCTGCTGGACCGGTTCGGCAATGAGAGCACGCTGACGATCATTCTCTTCACGCTGGATGAGACGACTTACAGCCGCGAACTGGCGCCGCTGGCGGGGCACTATCCGTGCCTTCGGCTGGGACCGGCGTGGTGGTTCCACGACAGCCCGGAAGGAATGATGCGCTTCCGCGAGCAGGTGACGGAGACGGCAGGCTTCTACAACACGGTGGGCTTCAACGACGATACGCGGGCGTTTCTGTCAATTCCTGCGCGGCACGATGTGGCGCGGCGGATTGATTGCGCGTTCCTGGCCAGGCTGGTGGCCGAACAAAGGCTGGAGGAAGATGAGGCGCATGAGGTTGCGCATGAGCTAACCTACGGGCTGGTAAAGAAAGCATACCGACTGTAAGGAGATAGCACGATGGCTGGCGCAACCCCTACAAGCGAACCGATTGACGAGGAGCTTCCGCCGATTGAGCGATCAGGCAGCGTTCGATGGACGATCTGCGCCCTGCTGTTTGTGGCCACGTCAATCAACTACATGGACCGGCAGGTCATCTCGATCCTGAAGCCGACGCTCGAGCACTCGATCGGGATGACGGAGATCGGCTATGGGTACGTGGTGGATGCGTTCCAGCTGGCATATGCCACGGGGCTGCTACTGGCCGGGCGGTTTGTGGACAAGGTCGGCACGCGCGTCGGCTACATGGTGATTATGGCAGTGTGGAGCCTCTCTGCCATGGGGCATGCGCTGGCGAACACGGTGCTGGAGTTTGGTGCGGCGCGGTTGTGCCTGGGGCTGGGCGAATCGGGGAACTTTCCGGCGGCGATCAAGACAGTGGCGGAGTGGTTTCCGCAGAGCGAGCGGTCGCTGGCGACGGGCATCTTTAACTCGGGCGCAAATCTCGGCGCGGTGCTGGCGCCGCTGCTGGTGCCGTGGGTCACACTGCACTACGGGTGGCATGCGGCATTTCTCATTACGGGCACATTCAGCGCAGTGTGGATCTTCTGGTGGTATCGCAACTATCGCAAACCTGCGGATCATCCGACGCTGACGGGCGCGGAGTTGCGCTACATCTACCAGGAGGCCGCGGCGAAGATGGGGCCGCAGGTGCCGTGGCGGCGGCTTCTGGGACTCCGGCAGACGTGGGCATTCTCGATTGGAAAGCTTTTGACGGATCCGATCTGGTGGTTCTATCTGTTCTGGCTGCCGTCGTACTTCAGCGCGCGGTTTCATCTGGACCTGGCGCACCTGGGGCTTCCGCTGATTGTCGTGTATAACGCGTCAGCGATTGGCAGCGTGGGCGGCGGCTGGCTGCCTGCGCCTTTCCGGAAGCTGGGCATGAGTGCGCCGCAGGCGCGGCTGGCGGCGATGCTGCTGTGTGCGTGCCTGGTGTTGCCGATCTTCTCCCTGACGCACCTTGCATCGGAGTGGTTCGCCATCTCGGTGCTGAGCCTGGCGGCGGCGGCGCATCAGGGCTGGTCGGCCAATCTGTTCACCACGGCGTCAGATATGTTTCCGCGCAGCGCGGTGGGCTCAGTGACGGGCATCGGCGGCATGGCGGGCTCGGCGGGCGGAGCGCTGCTGGCGTTCTATGCAGGACACATTCTGCAACTGACGCACAGCTACGCGAGCCTCTTTGCGATTGCTGGCACTGCGTACCTGCTGGCTCTGGCAATTATGTATGCGCTGGCTCCCGGACTGAAGAAGGTGGAACTGGCGGTGTAGGACCTGGAAGTTTGTGCACGAATGAATTTTGCAGCACGGAGAAAATGGAGAACTCATGGGTAGCCGCAATCTGAAGCTGACGAAGTATTCGATCGGAACCGGGGACCGCTTTGCCCACCAGGCGAAGGCGCAATTGAAGGCGTGCGTCAAGGCGCTGGAGCACGGCTTGGAGGTGGCGCCGGTATGGAACAAGTCCAACCGGGAGCACCTGATTATCGGATCGGAGCCGGCGAGCGTACGCGCGGCCGCAGACGCAGCGGTCAAGGCGCTGGGCTGGACGCTGCCCTACTTCTGCGATGCGGACCACATCACGCAGCAGACGGTGGGGCGGTTTCTGCCTGCGTGTGACTTCTACACGCTGGACGTGGCGGACTTTATCGGCAAGCCGGCGGCGGAAGCGGAGATCGGCGCGTTTCTGAAGCAGCGTGCGGACTTGGTGGGGCGCATTGAATTGAAGGGCGTGAACGAGGCCTTTCAAATTACTGCGGAACTGCTGGAGAAGACGGCGCGCAAGTACCTGGGCGCAGTGAAGACGGCGGGCGAGGTATACCGGACGATTCTGAATGCGAAGGGCGAGGGCAACTTCATTCCTGAAGTGTCGATGGACGAGACGGACACGGCGCAGAGCCCGGTGGAGCTGCTGATTATTCTTGCTGCAATTGCGGATGAGGGAATTCCGGTGCAGACGATTGCGCCGAAGTTCAGCGGGCGGTTCAACAAGGGCGTGGACTACGTGGGCGACGTGGCGCAGTTCGAGCGGGAATTCCAACTGGATGTGGCGGCGATTGCGTACGCGGTCGAGCACTTCGGTTTGCCGGCGAATCTGAAGCTGAGTGTGCACTCGGGCAGCGACAAGTTTTCGATTTATCCTGCGATTCACCGCACGATGCAGCGCTTTGACGCGGGCGTGCATTTGAAGACGGCGGGCACGACGTGGCTGGAAGAGCTGATTGGACTGGCGGAAGCGGGCGGCGACGGGCTGGCGTTGGCGAAGGAAATCTACGCAGAGGCGTTTGGGCATCGCGAGGAGCTGTGTGCGCCCTATGCGACGGTGATCGACATTAATGTGGCGAAGCTGCCGGCGCCGGCCGAAGTGGCCAAGTGGAGCTCGGAGCAGTACACCTCTGCGCTGCGCCATGTGCAAGCGAATGCGGCGTATAACAGCAGCCTGCGGCAACTGCTGCATGTGGGCTTCAAGGTCGCGGCAAAGATGGGACCGCGCTACCTGAGCCTGCTGGAAGCGCATGAAGACGTGATTGCGCGCAACGTGACGGAGAACCTCTACAACCGGCACATTGCGCCTGTGTTTGAGGGATAAGGACCAGGCCGCGTCACAGGATGCGGCCTCAGTTTTAGGGAGACGAGAAAGATGGCGAATCTGTTGAGCCTTGAAGGCAAGGTGGCGGTGGTGACCGGAGGGACATCGGGCATTGGCCGCGCGATGAGCCTTGGCCTGGCGGAGGCGGGCGCGGACGTGGTGGCCACGGCGCGGCGACAGCAGCAGGTAGACGAGACCTCTGCGGCGATTGAAAAGCTGGGCCGCAAGACGCTGCGCGTCGCGTCGGACGTGTGCGACCGGAAGTCGCTCGAGACGCTGCTGGCCGAGACGGTGAAGAGCTTCGGCAAGGTGGACATCCTGATCAATTGCGCGGGGCGCATCAAGCGGACGCCGACGATCAGCGTGAGCGAAGAGGAGTGGAACGGGATTCTCGACACGAACCTGACGGGAACACTGCGCGCCTGCCAGGTGTTTGGCGCCCACATGCTGGAGCGCGGCTACGGGCGGATCATCAACATCGCTTCCCTGAACAGCTTTGTTGCGCTGCATGAAGTGGCCGCGTATGCGGCGAGCAAGGCGGCGGTGATGTCGCTGACCCGGTCGCTGGCGGTGGAGTGGTCGCGCAAGGGGATCACGGTGAATGCGATTGCACCGGGGGTGTTTCGCACGGAGCTGAACGCGACGCTGCTGGACAGCACGCCGCGCGGGCAGGAACTGCTGCTGCGCACGCCGATGGGGCGCTTTGGCCAGACGGAAGAGCTGATCGGCGCGGCGATTTATCTGGCGTCGGACGCGGCATCGTTTGTGACGGGCGAGACGCTGGTGGTGGATGGCGGCTTTCTGGCGAGCGGCGTGAATCAGTAGCGGCTACGCGCTGGGGCCGATGGGCCGCGTGATCTTGAGGATGCGCTTTGCGTTGCCGGTGGCGACCTGTTGTCGCTCAGTCTCGGTGATGCGCGCATTCTCAATAAAGGTTGCGGCCACCGGCGTTTTCTCAAACGGATAATCGACCGAGAACATGACATTGTTTGCGCCCATGCTGTCGAGCGCGCAGCGGAGCGAGATGTCCGAGCAGACGCCTGAAGTGGTGATGGCGATGTTGCGCCGAATGTAGAACGAGGGCTGCTGCGGCAGCGTCATGGAGCCGCGGTGAGAGATGGGCCAGCGGCTGTCGAAGCGCCACAGGTTGAGGGGCAGGGTTTCTCCCATGTGGCCAAGGATGACGCGCGCGCTGGGATAGCGCTCGAAGACGCCCGCGAACACAAGGCGCAGGGCGTGCGTGCCGGTCTCAAAGGCCCAACTGCAGACGGGGCCCCACAGCTCAGGATGGCCCGCTTACATGGCGGGATGATCGACGGGGTTGCCGGGGTGGATGTAGATGGGCGCATCGAGCGCGGCGGCGCGCTCCCAGAAGACGGAGAACTTGTCGAGGTCGAGATACTCGCCGTTGGTCTGGCCGTTGATCATGGCGCCCTGAAAACCGAGGTCGTGGATGCAGCGCTCGAGTTCGTTGGCGGCTTCGGCGGGGTTCTGCATGGCCAGATGCGCGAGACCGCCGTAGCGCGCGGGGCGCTTCTGGATTTCCTTGGCGAGAAAGTCGTTGATCCACCGGGCGCGCTTTACGGCGACGGCGGTGTCTTTTTCGATTTGCACGCCGGGACCGGAGAGTGAGAGGACGGAGTAGTCGACGCCATTCTGGTCCATGACTTCGATGCGGTGATCGCCGAAATCCTGCAAGGCGGCGAGGGCGAGACTGGGGAGTGCAGGACTGATGTTGGGGTAGGTCTCCTCGAAGTAGGGAACAAATTCCGGTACCATAAAGTGCTCTTCGAGGGCGATCTTGCCCAGGCGCTTCGTGCCGTTGGCCTGCGCGGGGAGGGGTTCATCCGCGATGGCCACGGAGCCGAGCGCCTGCGTGGCGACGGCAAAGGTTGCGCTCTTCAGAAGATCTCTGCGCCGCATGTCTGTGCCCTCCGGGGAAGTTGATGGGACAAGCATAAATTGCGTGGGACAGAAAAACACGCCGGCCGCCATTGAGGATTTGAGGCGCTCCGTGCCGCGCCCTTTGTATCGCAATGGCGCGGGAGAAGCAACTCTCAAATCCGTGGCGGCCGGTGTGGCTCTGAAAGAGCGATTACTGCAGCGTGACTTCGGCGCCCTCCATCTGTGTGATGGGCTTGCCGTCCGTGGCCTGTACAAGGACCTTGGAGCCGGTGACGTGAGCGTAGCCGATGCTGAGGCCCTTCTCGGTGCTGATTTGGACGTTGTGGAGCACGACGTTGGCGACAGGAACCTCAGGCAGGCCGACGATGGCGCCGGCATTCTGGATGCCGGTTGCGGTGAGGTTGTCGATCGTGATGTCGTGGAAGTAGGGCGTGAGGCGGCCGATGGGCTGCGCAGAGACGCCGGCCTCGGGCATGACCTTCGGGTAGTACTCGCTGATGATCAGCGCGTTCTTGACGTTTTTCATCTGCATATCGCGAAAGACGATGTTGCCGACATCGTTGCCGCGGTCGCGGTTGGCTTTGACGCGGATGCCGTTGTCGGTGCCGTCGAAGGTGACGCGCTCGGCGCGGATGTTCTGCGCGCCGCCGGCGAGTTCACTGCCAACGGAGAGACCGTGGCCGTGCAGGAATGTGCAGTCGGTGATGGTGATGTTGCGGCTGGGCGCATCGGGGCCGGGTGAGTTGATGGCGCCGGATTTGATGGCGATGTCGTCGTCGCCCACATCGGCGTAGAGGTGATCGATGACGACGTTCGACGAGGAGAAGGGATCGACGGCGTCGGTGTTGGGTGCGTGCTGCGGGGCGAGGACGCGGATATTTTTGATGACCACGTCATCGGAGTAGTAAGGGACGACCTGCCACATCGGCGAGTTCTGAATGGTGACGCCCTCGATGCGGAGATGCTTGCAGTGGTCGAAGACAACGAGGCGCGGACGGCTGTAGCTGGAGCCGAGAATGCCGTGGTCATGAATCGAGCGGGCCTCTTGCCACCAGCTTTCGCCGTTGCCGTCGATGATGCCTTCGCCCGTGATAGAGACGTTCTCCGCATTGGTGGCGCTGACGAGAGACTGATAGCCGGGCGCGCGGAACTCGGTCTTGGCGGGATAGTCGGCGTGGTCAGGCGAGCCGAGCAGCGTGGCGCCCTTGTCGAGATGGAGCGTGATGTTGCTCTTGAGGACGATGGGTGCGCTGAGCCACGTGCCCGCAGTGAGGCGCACGGTGCCGCCGCCCTGCTTTGCGCAGGTGTCGATAGCGGACTGGATCGCAGCGGTGTCTTTGGTTTTGCCGTCGGCCTTGGCGCCGTAGGCGTGGGGATCGCAGACCGGCGCAGCGTGCAGCGCAGAGGACAGTGCAATGAAGAGAAGCGCGGGCAGAACGGTTGCGGCCACTCTGCCGATGCGTGAGGGATGGAGTGAAATCACGGAGTCTCCTTGAAGCGACTGGTTAAGATCGGCTAGCGCTGAATGCGAGCGGAGCCGCCGGCTGCGAAGGCGCGGACCTGGTCCACGGTTGCCATGGTGGTGTCGCCGGGGAAGGTCGTCATGAGCGCGCCATGGGCCCAACCCAGCTTGATGGCTTCCTCGGGCGATTCTCCGTTGAGCAGGCCATAAATGAAGCCCGCAGCGAAGCCATCGCCGCCGCCGACGCGGTCAAGCACGTTGAGCTCGGCCGTGGGCGCGTGGACCGCCTTGCCGTTGACCCAGGCGACAGCGCTCCAACTGTGGTGGTTGGTCGTGTGGACCTCACGGAGGGTGGTGGCGACCACCTTGATGTGCGGGAAGCGCTGGACAACTTTCTCGATCATGGAGAGGAATGCGCCTGCGTCGAGCTTGGATTTGGCCGCGACCTCCGGTCCGGTAAAGCCGAGGCCCTTCTGCAGGTCTTCTTCGTTGCCGACGAGGACGTCGACGTTTTCAACGATGGAGGCGAGAGTCTTCTGCGCGCGCTCCGCGCCGCCGCTGATCTTCCAGAGCTTTTCGCGGTAGTTGAGATCGAAGGAGCAGATGGCGCCGGCCTTGCGCGCGGCCTTCATGGCCTCGATGGAAAGCTCGGCAGTGGTCTCAGAGAGCGCGGCGAAGATACCGCCGGAGTGGAACCAGCGGACGCCGTCACCGAAGATCGCCTTCCAGTCGAAGTCGCCGGGCTTGAGTTGCGCGGCGGCCTCGTTGCAGCGGTTGTAGAAGACGACGGGAGCGCGCACGCCGAGGCCCTGGTCGCTATAGACGGCCGCCATGTTGGGGCCGCGCACGCCGTCATGTTGGAAGATGCGATAGAAGGGACGGACGCCCATGCCGCGGACACGCTCGGCGATGAGGTCCCCGATGGGATAGGAGACCATTGCAGAGGCGATGCCCGTCTTCATGCCAAAGCAGTCAGAGAGATTGGCGGCCACATTGAATTCACCGCCGCTGACGTGAATGGCTGCCTGCGTGGCCTTGCGGAAGGGGATGATCCCGGGGTCGACACGGTGGACGAGAGCTCCGAGAGAAAGAAAGTCCAAAGCACCCTTTTGCGGGATGGTGAATCCGAGAGACATCTGTGCGTTCTCCTTTGGCCTGACGCGGCCTTGCGAATGCTGGTGCACGCGGCTTCTGCCGGAAGCGGCAGGATGCAAGCGAGCGATACGAAGCGTGCGCAGTCCATTGTCCGACTTTGCGCCAAAGGCGGCAAAGCTGGAGGAAGCTGCAGATGCGCTTCACGTGATCGAGGCAATTGTATCGCCTCAGAGGTCCGACCATCAATCGCAAAGTTGCAGGGTCCATCTCAGGCTCCAGCGATTCCGGCAGGCGGTCCAACATGCGCTGAAAACGTTGGTAAATCCGGGCTGAAGTCTGCGTTGTAGGACGAATGACAGCCGGATCCGCTTTCAGTCTTGACGGAGTAGCAGGCGTTTCCTGTAGAGTGATCTCTTCCAGTGGTCAGTCCTCATTTGCGTAGCGCAAGGCTCGGAGAAATGAGGCAAATCGCGATCGCTGATGTGGAGAGTGGATGCTGGCTCGCAGCGTATGTGCCGGGTTGCTGGCGGTGGCAGGTGTGTCAATCAACGCGGCGGCGCAGGACACGCGCACGGTGACGGAGCCGCATCTGCCTCCCGTATGTGCAACGGTGACGGCGCAGATTGCCGCGCCGGGCGGCGTGATTGCCACGGACGACGAGGCGCGACTGGACACGGCGCGGATTCAGCAGGCGATGGACCGCTGTACGACAGGTGAGGGGGTTTACCTGCGCGCCGATGGAGCGAAGGATGTGTTTCTGAGCGGGCCGCTGACGCTGCGCTCGGGCGTGACGCTGGTGGTGGAAGCGCACACGGCGCTGGTGGGTTCGCGCGACCCGCGGGTGTATGACCTGTCGCCGGGAAGTTGCGGGATTGTGAGCGCGAGGGGGCACGGGTGCAAGCCGCTGCTGCTGGGCGACGGCGCGGAGAACAGCGGCATCATGGGCGAGGGGTCCATTGATGGGCGCGGCGGCGCAATGCTGCTGGGGCAGAAGGTGACGTGGTGGGACCTGGCGCATGAGGCGAAGGTGACGGACCGCAACCAGAGCGTCCCGTGGATGATCATTTTGCGCCATGCGAAGAATTTCACACTGTACGGGATTACGCTGCACAACTCGCCGGGATTTCACGTGGCGGTGAACGAGACAGACGGATTCACGGCGTGGGGTGTGAAGATCATGACGCCGAAGACGGCACGCAACACGGATGGAATCGATCCGGGCTCATCGCGGAACGTGACGATCACACACTGCTTTATTCATGCGGGCGACGACGATGTGGCGGTGAAGTCCAGCGCGGCGGGACCGGCGCAAAATGTCTCCGTTCTGCACAACCACTTCTACACCGGGCACGGAATGTCGATCGGAAGCGGGACCAACGGCGGCGTGGATCACATGCTGGTGGAGGACCTGACGATTGATGGTGCGGATAACGGAATTCGCATCAAGTCGGACCGGAGCCGCGGCGGGCTGGTGCACGACGTGATGTATCGCGATGTGTGCATCCGCGACACGAAGAATCCACTGTTCTTCACGCCGCTCTACACGCGGCTGGGCGGGGATTTGATTCCCGAGTATCGCGACATCACGCTCAGCGATGTGAACATTCTGACGGCGGGGACGTATACATTTCTCGGCGCGGATGCGGAGCACAAGCTGCAGCTGACTCTGGACAACGTGTTTGCTGACGACCAGGCGCATTCGAGAATGATGAGCAGCGACGCGGCGATTACTGTTGGGCCGCGCCGGGGCAATCTGGAGCCGGCGGGTGACGATGTGACAGTAACTGCGATGCCGGGCGCGACGGCGGGAGTGCCGCCGAACTGCGAGGGCAGGTTTGTGCCGTTCCCGCAGACGGACACGGCGCCGGAGATGGTGGGGAGTGCGCCGCCAGTGGACAAGGCGCTGTATGTGGCAAAGGACGGAACGGCGGAATACACGACGATCCAAAGCGCAGTGGATGCTGCACCAGAGGATGGCGCTGAGGTTATTGTGGCGCCGGGGACGTATCGCGAGATGCTGACGATCACCAAGCCGCACATCACGCTGCGCAGCGCGCATGAGGATGCGCGGGAGACGGTGGTGGTGAACGACCGCAGCGCGGGCACGAGCGGCGGAACGCTGCACTCGGCGACGGTGAACGTGACACGGGATGATTTCTTTGCGGAGAACATCACGTTCCAGAACGACTTCAATCGCACGCATCCGCAACTGCCGCAGGGCTCGCAGGCGCTGGCTCTGCTGGTGCGGGGCGACCGCGCGGAGTTTCACAACGTGCGATTGCTGGGCAACCAGGACACAGTGTTTGCAGGCAGCCGCGACTGCAAGGATGGCGATACAGCGTGCGCTCCAGCGCGGCAGTACTTCTCCGATTGCTATGTGGAGGGGAATGTCGATTTCATTTTTGGCGATGGCAAGGCGGTGTTCGATCACTGCGAGATTCACAGCACGCCGCATCACGGAGGCTACATTACGGCGCAGTCGAAGCATTATCCCGCGGAGGACTCAGGGTTTGTGCTGAACAGCTGCATGTTGACGGGGGACAAGGCCGAGACGGGGGATGTGTTTCTGGGGCGTCCGTGGCGGCCGTATGCGACGGTCGTTTATTTGAACACAGAGATGGGCGGACACATTGATCCTGCCGGATGGAGCGAGTGGCACACGGGCGAGACGCACCGGCTGGAGACGGCATTTTTTGCTGAATATGGATCGAAGGGGCCGGGTGCCGATCCGGCGAAGCGCGACCCGCACACGAAGTTTCTGACGGCGGAAGAGGCGAAGCAATTTGCGCCGGCGGCGTTTCTGCGCGGCGCGGACAACTGGACGCCGGCGACGCTGCGGGCGGAAGCGAAGTAGCGCCGTGACCGCATGGATTCGTGCCTTCCCAGGTCTCAAAATCGAGACCTGGGGCACCCGGTCATTGATGGTGCGAGCTTCTGAAACAGGCCGCTACACGTTGTAGGTGGTGGAGGCGACGCGGCCGCCGTGGCCGGTCCAGTTGGTGTGGAAGAACTGGCCGCGGGGCTTGTCGACGCGCTCGTAGGTATGCGCGCCAAAGTAGTCGCGCTGCGCCTGGAGCAGGTTCTGCGGCAGCCGTCCGGTGCGGTAGCCGTCATAGAAGGCCAGCGCGGTGGAGAAGGCCGGTGTGGGCACGCCCAGCTTGACGGCAGCGGTAACCGCCTTGCGCCAGGAGGCCTGGTACTTGTTGACGGCGCGCGAGAAGAACTTATCGAGGAGCAGATTGTCGAGATTCTTCTTCTTGTCGAAGGCGGACTTGATGTTGCCCAGGAACTGGCTGCGGATGATGCAGCCGCCGCGCCACATGAGCGCGATGCCCCCCATGTTGAGGTTCCAGCCATTCTCTTTTGCGGCGGCCTTGAGCAGCATGTAGCCCTGCGCGTAGCTGACGATTTTGGAGCAATAGAGAGCGCGGCGAACGCTCTCTATGAACGCGGCGCGGTCGCCGACGGCGGGCTTTGCCTTGGGGCCCTTGAGGACAGCGGAGGCGGCGACGCGCTCTTCTTTGAGAGCCGAGAGGCAACGCGCGAAGACCGACTCGCCGATGAGGGTGACAGGCTGGCCGGTGTCGAGGGCGCTGATGACGGTCCACTTGCCGGTGCCCTTCTGGCCGGCTGTGTCGAGGATTTTATCGACGAGGGGCAGGCCGTCTTCATCCTTCTTGGCGAAGATGTCGCGGGAGATCTCAATGAGGTAACTGTCGAGCTCGCCCTTGTTCCAATCCGCGAAGACGTTGTGCAGCTCATCGGCGGAGAGGCCGAGGCCGCGCTGGAGAAGGTCATAGGCTTCACAAATGAGCTGCATGTCGCCGTACTCGATGCCGTTGTGGACCATCTTGACGTAGTGGCCTGCGCCATCTTCGCCCACCCAGTCGCAGCAGGGCGTGCCGTCTTCCACCTTGGCAGCGATGGCCTGGAAGATGGTCTTGACGTGCGGCCATGCGGCGGGATTGCCGCCGGGCATGATGGAGGGGCCGCGGCGCGCGCCTTCTTCTCCGCCGGAGACGCCGGTGCCGATGAAGAGAATGCCTTTGGCGGCGAGGTCTTTCGTGCGGCGGTTGGAGTCAGTAAAGAGCGAGTTGCCGCCGTCAATGACGATGTCGCCGGGTTCGAGAAAGGGCAGGATGTGATCGATCATCTGGTCGACGGTGTCTCCGGCCTTGACCATGAGCATGACGCGGCGGGGGCGCTTGAGCAGGCTGGCGAGCTCCTGGATGGAGTGTGCGCCGACGACCTGGGTGCCTTTGGCTTCGTTGGCCAGAAAATCATCGACCTTGGAGACGGTGCGATTGAAGACGGCCACCTTGAATCCGTGGTCGTTCATGTTGAGGACGAGATTCTGTCCCATGACTGCAAGGCCGATGAGGCCAATGTCGCATTGCGGGTCTGCCATAACTTCTCCGGAAGGATCGTGGGTTGGGGCGCAGGCAAAGCAGCCGGCGACCGGGTCTTACAGCATTTTATGCTCGACTGCGGGAATGGAGATATCGGCTGCGGCGCGGCTCCATCCGATGCGCAGGTCTTTGACGTTGTTGAGTGAGAAGACGCCATCGGCGCCGCGCGGCGCGGTGATGGCGAAGAAGTCCGCTCGCTCCACATCGTTGAGGTGGAAGGAAGGCCGCGCATCGGGAGTATCGTTGGCGATTTCGACGTGGCTCATTTCAACATTCTTCATGTGGCGCAGGAAGAAGCCGGACGCAGGCATCGGTCCGAACATCTCCGGGTCAGGATACTTGGCTTCGTTCTCGGGCGGAACGATCTGGCCATCGGGCGCGGTGCCTCCGCCAGAGGTGGACACGTAGATATTCGAGAGTTTGACATCCTGAATGGCATGGCCGGGGATGCCGCTGAGGATGGAGCATGGCGTGCGCGCGGCGTTGTGGCAGACAAGGTTGTCGATGAGGATGCGCTGGGCCGTGCCGACCTGCGTGGACTCTTTGGGTCCGCGCAGACGCGAGCCGAGGCGCACGAAGAGCGGGCCGGCGACGATGTCGCGCATGGTGGTGTTGCAGATTGCGATGTCTTCTACCAGCGCGCCGTCCAAAGATTCGAGCGCGTAGCCGTGGCACCCCTCGAAGACGCAGCCGGTGATGGTGATGTTGATAAAGCCGCCGTTGGACTCCGTGCCGCACTTGATGCGGCCGGTGCGGTAGACGCGGGCGTCGGGTGCAAATTTCTTGAAGGTGCCGTCGAGGACGGTGCCGAGCTGGTAGGTGCCGGTGACCCAGCAATTAGCGATGGTGACGTTGCGCGTGGGGCGTGCGTAGCCAAGCGCATAGCTGGATTTGGGGCAGATGCCGTCGTCCCAGGGCGAGTTGACCGTGCAGTTGGAGACGCGGACGTTCTGGCAGCAGTCAATGTCCATGCCGTCGCGGTCGGTGTCGATGGTGAGGTTGTCGATGGTGAGGTTATCGACGCCGGTGAGCAGCAGGCCGAAGTGTCCGCCCTTGAGAATGGAGAAATCGCGCAGCAGGACGTTGCGGCAGTTCTTGAGAGCGATGGCCTTGTTGCCCACGCCTGCCTGCTCGGCAATATAAATCGGATAGTCGCCGCGCGCGCCGCGGTTGGCGCCGAAGCTGAGTCCCTTGCCCCAGATGAGTCCGGGTCCTGTGATGCTGAAGTCGTGAATGTCTTCGCCCCAGAGGAGCGAGTTGTGCCAGTGGTTATGTCCGTAATCCTGATACGGCGTCCAGGGGTCGTTGGGCTCGGCAGCGTCGTAGGTGCCGCCGTTATAGCCGGTCGTGTCGCCGGGCTTGGGCGAGTCAGCGGCGATGATGGTGGCGCCCTGCTCGAGGTGGAGATGGACCTGACTCTTGAGGCGGATGGAGAAGCAGATGTAGGTGCCCGCAGGAAACAGGACCACGCCGCCACCGGCCTGGGACGCTGCTTCAATGGCGCGGTTGATGGCAGGCGTGTCGACGGTCTTGCCGTCACCTGTGGCGCCGTACTGGCGTACGTCGAAGATGCCGAGCGAGGGCGACGGCGCGGCGCCGTGTTGTGCAGTGGCGTACTGGGCAGCGGGCAATGCGGCTGCGGCAGCGCCAAAGCTGCCGGTGCGAAGGAAGCTGCGCCGCAATGGATCAAAGGAGTTCATGGCATATCCTCATCGACGGTGGATTGGAGCAACAGATGCGGTGATGCATTGGAACCGAATGCCGCCGTGCGGGCCCGCGGCATGGAGGGCTACCGGCTGCGCCGCAGGGATAGACCGCAGGGCCCGGCAGCCACAGCACAAGGAAGTGTAAAGGATAACGGCGCAAGGTCCCAGTGACCCCGCGCCGCGACGCTGCGAAGCAGACGTCATCAGAAGACGAGACGGCCGCCAATCTGGAACTGGCGCGGCTGGCTGTTGGAGGTGGTGGAGGTGATGTATCCAAAGTTGCTGGCCGTAGCGCTGGAGACGTTGGGCGCGGCAAAGATGGGGTGGTTGAGGGTGTTGAAGCTCTCGAAGCGGAGCTGGAAGTAGGCCTTCTCGGTGAAGTTGAAGTTCTTCAGCACCGAGGCATCGAGGTTGTTGTAGCCGTCCTGCCGAACCCAGGAGAGGGTCTGCGGAAGGGTGCGGTAGTGGTAGGCGTATTGGCCGTTGATGAACACGCTGCCATCGCACGCGCCCGAGGTGGGACATGCGGTGGAGTTGCCGGTGACAAAGGCGCTGGTGCTGAGCGCCGGGGTTCCGGCGCCGACCGCCGAGGTATTCCGCGCCTGGTTCTTGATCTGGCGGATGGTTGTGCCGGGTTGCAGCGGAATATCCGCCGAGAAGTAGACAGGCGCGCCGGACTGGAACTGGTAGATTCCGTTGACGACGAAGCCGCCTGCGATGACATCCCACAGATGGCTGTTGCCGAAGCTGAACATCTTGCCGCGGCCGAAGGGCAGCGCATAGGTGCCGCCGGCGGTGAAGTGATGCGTGTGATCGAAGGGCGAGATGCGCCGCACTGGCGCCGTATCCACGTCGTTCAGGAACGAGTCGGCCTCAATCATCTTCGCGAAGCTGTAGTTGCCGGTCAGCGTCAACCCGTGCGACATGCGCTGCTCGACGTGGAAGATCAGGCTGTTGAAGTAGGACTGGCCGATGGTCTGGTTCTGTTCGGCGATAGTAGCGTTGGCGTGCTGTGGATACCTGCCGAGAAGGCTGCCGAACCCGACGGTCTTTGACTTGTTCAGCCCCGTGGTGTTGCTGGCTCCGAGGGTCTGGTAGAAGGGGTTGCTGACGGAGAGGCCATACGCCGTGGCCAGAGCCTCGTCTCGATAGGGGTTCGTGGTCAGGTAGGGCAGCATAGTTGTGTTGATGTTCTGCGTCTGCACAGGCAGGTGCATGCTGTGGTTGCCTACGTACAACATCTCCACCATGGTGCTGCCGGTCAGTGAACGCTGGAAGCCGATATCCCAGCGTTCCGAGTAAGGATCATGCTGCGATGGGGCGAGGAAGTTGACGCCCTGGCCGAGGAAGGTGCTGGCCCCCTGCGAAGAGCCGGCAGGCTGTTCAAAGCCGCTGGGAAACGGATTGGCAATGGTGCTTGATGGGGTCAGGTAGTTGTTGGTGGTGGAAACGTAGGAGGTGGATGCGCTGAAGCCTTCCTGATTGGAGATGGCGGCCGAGGAGTACGTTCCCGTGGCGGCCAGTGACGCAAGGGTTTCCGGCTGGACGAAGATGCCAAATCCGCCGCGGAAGACCATCTTGTCGCTGGGGCTGTAAGAGAAGCCGAAGCGCGGACTGAAGAATCCGTTGTTGGTGGCGTAGACGGCGCCGTTGTTGCCGGTGGGAAAAGTGAGGCCGCCCAGCGTGTTGATGCTGTTGATGGAGTAGGTCGACCCGCCCGAGGTGATACTGATCGGTTTGGTGCTGGGTGTAGCGGCATAGTTGACGGGCGCGGTGGGGTTGAAGCCGTTGACCGTGCGGCCCAGCTTTTCGCGGAAGGGCGTGGCGATGTCGTAGCGAACGCCAAGGTTGAGAGTGAGCTTGTTGCTGATGTGCCAGTCATCCTGGACAAACGTGCCGACGTAATACTGGTGGTAGTCGGCGCGTGAGTTGAGGTCGTAATCGCCCGAAGAAGCCAGACCGAGCAGGAAGGCGCTGAGGTCGCCGCCGAAGGTCTGCGCTGCGGCGCCAGTACCTGCGTTGACAAAGTTCGAGTCGAACGTGAAATTGCCCGAGGAGTTGCCGAAGTTCTGGATGCTCATCCGGTATTGGCGGCCGTCGAAGCCGACCTTGAGGGAGTGGCGCCCGATCACCTTCACCATGTCGGTGAAGATCTGGTAGCTGGTGGTTGGATCCATCGCGGAGCCGTTGTCGCCCAGGCACTGGATGCTGGTGTGGCTGCCGCAGCTTCCGCCCGTGGCGAAGTTGATGAAGGGCAACTGAAGCAGCTCGCTCGAGCTGTTCATGTAGCCGGGCATCCCGATGGAGGTGGGGCTGTACTTTGTGGCCGGGGTGCCATGCACTTCGTTGAAGTAGGTCCAGTTGAATCGCGTGTCGAAGATGGTGGTGGAGTTGAGCGTGTAGACATTGTCGAGCGTGGCGCCGAAGTTCTCGCGGGTGAGAATGGTCCCGGTGATGCCGTTGCCGAAGTAGTCGTTCTTGGTCTGGCCGCGATAGTTGTGGCGCATATCAAAGAAGACATGGTCGGTGGAGCTGAGGTTGTAGTCCATGCGCCCGAATTCGTTGTTGTAGGTGTCGATGCTGGGCGCGTTGCTGATGTAGTTGTCCTGCCCATCAGCTCCAACGCCATCGGTGGTGTTGGCCTGCGGGAAGAGCTTGAGCACGGTTTGCGCAATGGAACTGAGCGCGCCGGCCGACGTGAGCTGGTTGTACGGGATGGGTTGGCGAACAACCTTCGAGCCCGACAACGTGGCCGTATACGGGTTGTAGAGCTGGTTCGGGTCGATATAGGGCGCGGTGTTCTTGCCCGAGGGATTACACATGGCCGCGCCCGCGGCGGTGTATCCATTGATGCCGGCTGGGCAGCCTGCGAGCAGGGTCTGGTAGAAGTCGCCGCCCACTTCGCCGCCGGTCCCAGGGCCACCTGCAATGCTGCTGGTGGTGGGCACAGTGGTGGTGACGGTGTTCGGCGTCGAATCCTTCAGGCCCTCCCACGCGAAGAAGAAGAAGAGCTTGTTCTGGCCGTTGAAGACTTTAGGAATGCGCACCGGGCCGCCAACGGTGAGGCCGTACTGATTGAAATGGAAGACCGGGGTCGGCTTGCTGCTGCGATCGTTGAAGTAGGTATTGGCGTCGATGCCGGAGATCTGCCCAAACTCATAGGCGGTGCCGTGGAGCTGGTTGGTGCCGCTCTTGGTCACCTGGTTGATGACGCCGCCGATGGTGTGGCCGAAGCTGGCGTCCGTATCGAAGGGCCGGACAGAGACTTCCGCGACAGAGTCCTGCGTGGGTGCGTAGGCGAGCGCGCCAAGGAGGGTAAGGTCGGGCGAGCCGTCGAGCAGAACTTCGCTGACCTGGTTGGGCGTGCCGCCGATGGACCAGGAGTTGCCGGCATTGTTGTCAAAGGGGTGAATCTGCTGCGGGGCGGCGGTGGTGATGACGCCCGCGGAGAGTTCGGTAAGTGTGGTCGGCGTGCGGCCGTTCAGCGGCAGATTGGCGACCGACTCCGTTGTGATGACCTGGCCGATGGAGGCGTTGGCCAGATCGAGCTGCGGGGCCGCGGCGGAGACCGTCACCGACTGGCTGACGGCGCCGACCTCAAGGGTCAGGTTGATGATCGGATGCTCCTGCGAGTGGAGCGTAATGCCGGTGCGTTCCATCGACTGGAAGCCAGCTGCCTTGACGGAGATGGCGTAGTCGCCAGGGAGCAGAAAGGGCACGACGTATTGGCCGGCTGCATCGCTGACGGTGTGGCTGATGGTGCCAGTGCGCGTTTCGCGGACGGTGATGTCGGCCTTGGGAATGACTGCGCCGGTAGAGTCACCGACTGTGCCCGAAATGGTGGCACGGAACTCCTGCGCGTGAGCCGCTGGCGCAAGGGAGAACAGGATGCCGGTAAGAACGATGGAGAGCGTCGCGAGCCACGTGGGCCGGAAGCGCTTGGCGGATATTTGAACTGAGCGAGTCGCACTGGCACATCGAACCTCTGGAAGGACAGGACGATTAAGTGGTCCTACCACTTCACAAGCAAAGCCTTGGAGTTTGCGCATTTTTTGACATCCTTTTTCTGATTGGTGCCGCAAGAAAGAGAAATATGGCTGCGACAAGAATTCTCTATCGAAGCGCTAATTGTTGTCAATCGGCCGTTTTGATGAGGCGCGAAAGGCAGGCCCCAAAGGTTCACGAGACCGAGACTCTGGAGCAGTCTGCTGGTCTGACCTTACTCTAACCGGAAAATGAACTGGGCCGGTCACTGCTGCTCCTGAAAAGAGGCGCAGGGAACTTCGCTGGCTGCTTTTCAAGCAGCGAGGATGAAACGGATCAGGCGTGATGGCGCCGGGAGTCGACCTGAAGCGTGAGCGTCTGCTGCTTCTTGTCGCGCAGAATGGTGAGCTGGACGGGCTTGCCCTGATTGGAGCGCAGCGCTCTCTCCCAGTCGGAGACGGTGTGTACAGGATCGGAGCCTACCTTCAGGATGACGTCGAAGGCGTGGAGTCCGGCCGCGTCGGCGGCGCTCTTGTGGGCGACCTGCTTGATCATGAGGCCGCTTTCGACGCCGAGATAGTCGGCCATCTGCGCGGTGAGGGGTTCAACGATGGCGCCCACGTTGAGGCTGCTGCCGAAGAAGGGCATGTGGAAGCCGCCGGATGAAGGCGCATCGGCAGCCGCTCCGCTGCCGGAGGCGAGGATGCCCATGGCGGGTGTAGGCGTCGCATCGGGGCTGTCGCTGTCAAGCTTGTTCCAGACGTCGTGCTCCATCTTCTTGCGGTCGACGAGCTGGACTACGAGGGTCTGGGTGTTGCCGTCGCGGCTGAGCAGGATGGTGGCGTTGTGGCCAGCTGGGATGCCGTGCAGGATGCTGCCGAACTGTTCGGCATTCTGGACGGCCTTGCCGTTGAGCTCAAGCAGCACATCATTGACGTGGATGCCGGCCTGGGCGGCAGGGGCGTCGTGGTCGATGAGGGTCACAACCGCACCGCGGGAGTCCTTGAGCCGGAGCCGGGTGGCGGCTTCGGAGTCAATGTCACCGACCAGAACGCCGAGATAGCCGGGCGCGTTCGAGTGGAGAAGATGGCCCGGTTCCTCGAGAATCTGGGTGATGCGGGATGTCTGCGAACGGGCAGCCGCCGGGAGGATCAGCGTGAGCGTCACCAGCACGGCGGTCCCAAGACAACGATTTGGCCTCAGCAAGTGCATCATGGTCGAACTTCTCCGTCGATCTTCTCCCTCCGGTGCGCGCTCTTGTGCAGAATGGACGGCGCGGTGAGCGGAAGGTGAGTGCATTATTGAATCTCAGGTACGCGGCTGAGCGCCTGCCGCGAGACGTTCCGAATCTGGGGGTTGCGATCGGTGTTAGCGACCGAGTAGAGAACCTGGCGCACGCTGGTATCCGCCTCGACGGGCTCAAGGACGTTGATGGCCTCGGTGCGGATGCGCGGAGCGGGGTCGTTGAGCAGCGCTTCGAGCACGGCGTTGCGCACACGCATATCCTGCGTGACAAAGGGTTCGAGGCCCTTCAGCGCCTGTTCGCGCACATTGTCGCTGCGGTCGTAGCGCAGGGCAACCATCAGAGCGTCGCGGATGCCATCGCCTGGGCAGCCGCCGCTGGCGCGGCACTCGGCGGCAAGCAGGCCCACCGAGTCATCACGCACGCCGGCGGATGACGCCTCCTCAGAGGCGAGCATCAGCAGGGCGCGAATCTGGGGATCGTCGAGCGGTCCACGGACCTGCTGGGGAACGACCTCGTTGTAACTGACCTCGACGACATTGCTGTTGGGCTGGCGCACAACGCGCGAAATGCTGGCGACATCTTCCGGCGACGGAGCCTGTGCAGCGACCGTGGGCTCAACCCCCTGGACCGTGGGCGGCACGGCTGCATGCGCGCGCGTAGCGATCTGCGCGGCGCGGCCCTGCGCGTACTCAAACCCGGCGAGACTGCCCGCGCCCACTCCCACTGCAAGCAGCAGAGCCGCTGCTACGGGCGCGCTCTGCATCCGCGCAAAGTTGTTGATGACGGCCTGGCCCCAGTGCTCATACCAGCTCCTGGGCGGCAGCGCGTCCAGCGCCTCCTCAAGCCGAAGACGCGAGCGCGCCACCAGATTGGCGGGCGGCTCGACCGCGGGATGCAGCGCGGCGAGAGTCCGCAGAGCTTGCATCTGATCCCGTTCTTCGCGGCAGGCGTTGCAGTGGGTAAGGTGCCGTTCGAGCTCATGGACAAGTTCGTCGGACAGCTCCCCATAAGCCGCCAGCACGATGCGCTCATGTGCCAGTTCGCAATTCATCTTCGTACGTCCTTCCAGCCTCAAAATTCAACTCGGCCCGCAACCCTGAATCAGCCAGCCGCACAATGCGGCCCGGTGCGGCCTATCGCAATCCCGCCAGCTGCGCGCGCAGCTTCTTTGTCGCCCTGAAGAGCGTATTCTTGGCGGTTTCTTCCGTGGTGTTCAACATCTCTCCGATGGTGCGCAGCCGGAGCCCCTGATAGTGCTTCAGTTCAAAAACCATCCGCTCGCGCGGGGTGAGCTTGCCCAGCGCGGCCTGAATCTTCTCCCCCAGTATCTTGCGGTCCAGCTCGCGATCGGGATTGGAAAACGACCGGTTGTCGGAGACCGAAGACAGCAGGTCAATCTCGTCGCCGGAGTGGTCCACATGCACTGACTGGTCCTCGCGGCGGGTCTTGCGACGCCGCAGCTGATCCAGACACAGATTGGTCACAATCCGGTAAATCCAGGTATAAAACGAGCACTCGAAGCGGAAGTTGCCGATATACCGGAAGGCCTTCAGAAAGGCTTCCTGGTAGATGTCCTCCGCGTCGTGCTCTGAACCCGTCAGGTGCAGAGCGAGCCGCAAGACCTGCTGCTCGTATTGACGCACCAATGCGTCAAACGCCGCGCGCGAGCCCGCTTGCGCCTGGCGAATCAGCTCCATCTCCGGTGCGCGGGCCTGCAGGCGCTCCTGCTCGCGGTTCGGTCCGTCCATTGCCCTGGTCGCAGCCATCCCTAGGGAGGATTGTACCCTTCCCGCGGTTAGCCAAGCCAAAGCGCCCGGCGCGACGGCCGGGGAAATGGGGTCGGTCGCAGCTTCAATTGCCATCGAATCCCTGCTCCGGTACAAGACGTGTTCGCACCTTGGTAGACGCGGAAAGACCGGCTTGGTGAGCGGCCCAGGGCGTATCATCCCTTGCCCGCGGGGCCGCCGGGTACACTGGAAACCGATGAGCGGATCACTTTTTTCAGGAATCGAGCCCCCCGCCGCCGCCGAGGGATGGCACACCGCCCACTGCGACGGCGGCTCGCGCGGCAATCCCGGCCCTTCCGGCTACGGCGCGGTGATTGAGGACCCCCACGGCCGCGTCGTCGCGCGCCTCAGCGAATACCTCGGCCGCCAGACCAACAACTACGCCGAATACTCCGGCCTGCTGGCCGTGCTGGCCTGGGCCCTCGAGCACGGCGCCAAACGCCTGCGCGTGGTTTCCGATTCCGAGCTGATGGTCAAACAAATGAAGGGCCAATACAAGGTGGCCAGTCCCGTCCTGCGCCCGCTGTGGGAGGAAGCGAAACGACGCGCCGGACAACTGGAACGCTTCGAAATGCGTCATACCCT
>JAGWML010000225.1 GCA_028873155.1 Acidobacteriota bacterium | reverse complement strand
TCACCCACGCGGCTGCACGCCGCCAAGCTGTCAAGCCCCCGCACCCCTTCAAACACGCTCAAAGCATTGAAAACACTGCGCAAAAAACTTGCGTCAGATTTGCATGTTAATTCGCGCATTTCGCTATCCTGAAGATAATCAAGCAAGAGAAGCAGAAGACTGAAGAGCGCGCATCGCTCTTCCACATTCTTTTCGGACTCCGGCCGCGGTCCTTGTGCCGCCGAAAAGAGCATCGAACGCATCGCGCGGATTGCAGCTCCAGCGTGGAGCTGCCGGCAACCCATCCGCGCTGCAACGGCACAACCGCGGAAGCTGTCCGGGATTGGCGGACAGTACATGGAATCGCAAGCGAAGCTCGTGGTGATCGATTCGCCACGCAAACAGGAAGCCGAAACTGAGTCCACCGTAGGAACCGGCGCCGAGCAGATGCGTATCGCCGCAGACATCGTGCTGCGCGAAAAGAGCATCGACCTGGCCATCGCACTGGCGAAGAGCGGCCTCGAAGGCCACATCCAGTGTGCCCGGTTTCTCTACGACCTCGCCGAACGCTACGGAGCGTCCGTGCAGAAGCAGGCTGAGCCATCGGGCGCCAGCCTCGCCGAACAATGGGCTGCGGAGCCTGAGTGGACCGCGTCCGGCAACCTGAACACTGCGGAGACAAACGCAGCAGACCGCGAACAGCACGTCTGATCGCGGTCCGCTGGCGCCGGTCCTGCGCAACATTCCTTCATCAACGGCAACACACACCTCGCAACACGCAACCGGCTGACTGAACCAGGGGCCATCGCACTACGGTACGCAGCGGCAGCATCACGCCGCGCGCCGCCGCGCGATGGCCCTTCGAATTTTTACGCAGAAGGAAGGCTCCGATGAAGCTCACGAAACTCGATTGGATGCGCGCCGCCCGCTGGATCGCCGGAACTTTGCTCGGCCTCGCATGCGCGGTTCTGGCATGCGCGCAGGGCGTCACCACCACCACCGTGCAGGGCACCGTCTATCAGGCCAACGGCCAGCCCGGCTCGGGAACCGTGCTCATCAGTTGGCCTTCGTTCACCACCGCGGGCGGTTCTCTGGTCGCCGCCGGAAAAACCACGGCCACGATCGCCGCCGACGGATTCCTCTCCGTCAACCTCGCGCCCAATCTCGGCTCCACGCCCGCTGGCCTCTTCTACACCGCCGTCTACCAGATGAGCGACGGCTCAACCAGCACGCAATACTGGGTCGTGCCCGCGGCCGCGCAGGCCTCGCTCGCCGCTGTGCAGTCGCAGCTCATGCCCGCCGTGCAGGCCGTGCAGGCCGTCAACAAGGCCTACGTCGATCAGGCCATCCAGTCCATCACCTCCAGCACGCTCTCGCCCAGCGGCGGCACCCTCACCGGCCCGCTTTATCTCAGCGGTGATCCCACTCAGTCTCTCCAGGCCGCCGACAAGCACTACGTCGACGCCTCCTTCGGCCAGGCCCTCCCGCTCACCGGCGGCACGCTCACCGGCCCCGTCACCGCCACGCAGATCGGCGCTGCCATCCAGGTCGATCAAATGCCCGGCGCGGACTTCGGCGCAAAGCTCCAGGCCTGCCTCGCAAAGGTCAGCACCAGCTACGGCGGCACCTGCGATGCGCGCAACTTCACCGGCGCGCTCGCCATGGCCGCCGGCGTCACCATCAGCACCGCCAACACCACCATCCTCCTGCCCTGCTCCACCATCAGCACGGCCAATCAGATCGTTGTCACCGCGGGCACGCGCAACGTCACGCTGCACGGCTGCTCGCTGCGCGGCTCCAGCGCCGCCAGCGGCACGCTCGGCGGCACCGTCTTCGCGTACTCCGGCTCTGCCGCGATGATCCAGGTTGGCGACCCCACCTACGCCGCGGACACGCAGGGCTTCCATCTCGACAACGCCGTCCTCAACACCACCGCCTCCACCAGCGCCACGGCGCAGGGCCTCGTCGTCTACCGCACGCAGGAACTCGACCTCCAGAGCCTCTACTTCCAGGGCAACTCCAACCAGACCGGCATCACCCTCGACGGCACCGGCAACTACACCGGCGGCACGTTCTACGACAACGCCTTCACCGGCTTCTTCACCGCCGTCAACGCCATCGGCCACCAGGTTGCA
The DNA here is from genome assembly GCA_028873155.1 of Acidobacteriota bacterium. Lineage (GTDB taxonomy): Bacteria > Acidobacteriota > Terriglobia > Terriglobales > Acidobacteriaceae > Telmatobacter. Next base: position 2,709 of record JAGWML010000225.1, on the reverse strand, counting down.
AATCCCGCCACCACTGACTGGCTCAACGCCAGCACCTTCGTCCGCCTCCACATCGACTGCCCCACGGCGAGCGGCAATCCAATCGCAGGAACCACCGGCATCAATCTCGCGCAGGGCGACGGCAACACCTTCACCGGCGGCGATGTCGAAGGCTGCTCCACCGCGCTGCACCTCGGGCCCAACGCGCAAAACAACACCATCGTCGGCCTGCGCAATGAGAACTCCACCAGCCAGGTCATCGCGGACACCGGCAGCGCCTACAACAACTGGATCACCGGCGGCACCATGTTCTCCGGCAAACTCACTGACAACGGCACGCGCAACAGCTTCCTTGATACCTTCCATCGCAGCTTCAACGGCCTCACTGGCGACTGGTACGGCTCGCAGCAGGACGCAACCGTCACCAACCACTTCCGCCTCGGCACCGGCGCAGGCAACGAGCGCGGCCTCTATAACCGCTATCAGACTGACTACGGCTATCGCTGGACCACCGGCCTCAGCGACGCCACCGCAGGCGAGCAGTTCTATCAGATCCTCGACGAACTGAACAATGTCTATCGCCTCTCCATCGGCCAGTACAACAACGGCCAGTCCAGCACCAACAACCAGACCGTCCTCAACGCCGCGGGCACTGGTGCCGTCATTCTCAATGGCTCCAATAACGCCGGCACCGGCGGCGTCGTCTTCGGCTCCGGCGGACCCAGCGAAACCACAGTCGCCACCTTCGACAACGCAGGCAACGCGCAGTTCAACGGCACGTTGCGCGTGAACGGTGCGTCCACCTTCGTCAACTCACCCACGGTGCGCAACACAGCGGACGCCGAGATCGACGCCTTTCTCTGGGCCGGCGCCACCGCCAATCAAAAAGAGTCCTTCATCTACAAGGACTACGCCGGCGCCAGTCAGTGGTACATGGTCAAAGATGCAAGCAACAACTGGGCGCTCAACTCCGCGGCCGGCGGCCTCGATAGCTTCAAGGCGTACCAGAGCACCAACTCCGGCGACACCTACATCGACGCTGCCAATGCAACCGGCCACATTCGTCTCAACTACGAAACCGGCTCCGGCGCGGAGACCGACATCTACTCCGGCTCCAGCGCGAATCTTGTGGCAGCATTCCTCGGCACAACCGCCATCAAGTTTCCCGGCCTCGCCGCGGCCAGCGGACACAATTGCCTTCAGATCGACAACTCCGGCTACATCACCAACACCGGCGCAGCCTGCGGATCCGGCACAGGCGGCAGCGGCACTGTGAACAGTGGCACCACCGGCCAGATCGCCTTCTACAACACCGCGGGCACAGCCGTCAGCGGCATGAGCGCCGTTCCTGTCAGCGCCGGCGGCACCGGCGCAACAACCGCCGCCGCCGGCCTTGCCGCGCTCGGCGGCGCTTCTCTTGCACAGGCTGCTTCTCAGAGTTTCGCCGGACCTCTCGCTGCGCCTTCCGTCGCCGCCAGCGTCAATAAAGTGCTGCTGGTCACAGCCGCACCGTACAACGCCAAGTGCGACGGCACCACCATTGATACCGCCGCGATTCAGGCTGCATTCAATGCCGCTGCTCTGGCTGGTTATTCCGTCGAGTTTCCTGCTGGTACCTGCAAGACCGGCGCAATTGACATCAGCGGCGGCAAAGTGACTGCGACACCCGTCTCCTTCTTTGGACACGGAGCCAGTGTCTCTACCGTGCTGGGCTTGCCGAGTCAGGACGTGTTCTACTGGCCGGATAACACCGCGATTTCCACTTCAGCGCTCACCTCGTTCCACGACCTCACCATCAACGTGGACAACACGACGGATGCGTCTGGTCCGGGCGGCTCATTCCCCAATCGCGTCGCCGGCACCTTTGGAGGCACCGTCGCTGAAACACCGGCAATTACGCCGGGTCCAGTGCAGTTCTTTGCCACTGCCATAACGGGGCAGCCGGTGGGCAACATTATTCTGGATGCAGGAGACAGCCAGTACGACGAATTCACAACCAGCGGCTCGGTCAGCCTCAATCTCACGGCACTGCCCTCTAGCATGGTTGTCGGCGCTCCGCTTTCCATTCCGTCTCTAGGCATCAGCGCAACCATCACTGCTGTCGTCGATGCACAGACGGTGAAGTTCACGCCCGCGTACACAGGAGCGGTCAGCGGCGTTGCGGGAACTATTCTGAACCCGCTTAACCCTCCGTGGTATGTCGGCAACTGCGGGATTGCCTTTCCCATGTCAACGATGGCGACAAACACTCAATTGAGGGCCGTCTTCCGCAATCTGTGGTTTGGAATCAGCGCCGGGTCTACGAACTTAGCGAATCACACCTGCGGCCTCTTCCTTCAGGCACAGCCCTACAATTCTGTTTTTGAGAACCTCGACTTCTTTCTGAACTACTACGGCTATGTGGAAGCTCTGCCCGCAGATGCCTCGACGTGGGGAGGAACCTACGATTGGGACGCGGATACTGCGACCTACCGGAACATCAGCATCAATGCGCTGATTCCGTTTGTTCTCTATCCCGGCGCGCACCGCACTATCACTGGATTGAACGTCTACGGCACGAACACGCCGCTGGCGCTTGGACCCTTTTCTCTCGCCACGATAAGAGGAAACACATCGGGCGATTCGACGATTAGTCACATCTACTTTGAGTGCTTCAATCCGAACTCTGGAGAAATCTCCCGCTGGGGCGGCTCTGACTGGAAGATCACAGGCGGCTCACTCGCGCAGTGC
>JAGWML010000224.1 GCA_028873155.1 Acidobacteriota bacterium | reverse complement strand
AAGGCGCCCGTCGGACCACCAATCTGCGTACGCGACCCACCCAGCGCCGAAATTAGAAAGCCCGCCACCACCGCGGTATACAGCCCCGCCTGCGGCGTCACGCCGGATGCAATTCCGAACGCCATCGCCAGCGGCAAAGCGACAAGCCCGACTGTGATCCCGGCAAGAATGTCATGAAACAGAGCTTCACGCGTATACGACCGCAAAGCCAGAATGGACTTTGGCAGATTCGGGTTACTGATAGACATGGCTCTTCTTTATTCTACGCCGCGTGCTGCCTGCCCCATCCTTGCTTCACTCCGCGCGCTTCCCCACATCCTTCGCCAGATCCTTCACTAGAATCCTTGCCCCCTGGCCCGGTCCGTAGAAATTCTCGCTCGCTCCGGCCTCCGTATACCCATGTTTCTCATAGAGCCTTCGCGCCACCTCATTCCGCGCATCCACATGCAGCCAGATTGCATCGGCGCCAGCTTCCCGTGCCGACACCTCCGCTCTTCCCAAGAGCGCGCCTCCCGCCCCCACTCTCCGATGCTCCGGCAACACCTCGATCGTCGCAATATATCCTGCAACGCGGCCGCCTCGCGCAGGTCTCCACTCCACCACGGCAAAGCCAACTGGCTTCCCATCGTTCTCCTCCGCCACCCACGTCGCGCTGTTCCGCGCGCGCGTCAGTTGCCGCAGATACGCCCGCTCAAAACGCAGCGGCGGCTCGAAACACACGGTCTCTATCGCATACAGCGCGTCAAAATCGTCTGGCTTGTAGAGCCGATACTTCATCTTTCGTCCTTCCTGACACAGCAAAGGGCCACCCTCACCAGGAGGATGACCCTTCGCATTCGCGCCAGTCCGTTGCGCCAGCTTAGACCTTGGCTTCGAGGTCGCGAATCACGCTGAAGAACCGCTCATCCAGTCGGCGATTCGTCGAGATTGCTTCCTTGATCGTGATGTCCGTGATCTCCGTTCCGCGCAATACCGCAATCCGGCCCCACTTCTTCTCATGCACCATGTCGATCGCATGCAGCCCGTAGCGCTGGCCCAGCAACCGGTCATACGCCGTCGGCACGCCGCCGCGCTGCGTATGCCCCAGATTCACTGAGCGCGTCTCGAAGCCCGTCTTCTTCTCAATCAGGTCCGCAAGCGCCTCGCCAATGCCGGAGAGCCGCGCGTGCCCAAATGAGTCCACCTCGGCAGAGCCCATCACCTGGCCCACCTCTGGCATGTGGCACCCTTCTGCCACCACCACCACACCATAGTGCTTGCCGTGGTCATAGTTGTACTTCAGCAGCGCGCAGACATGGTCGATGTCAATCTCCATCTCCGGCACCAGAACCACATGCGCACCGCCGGCAATGCCCGACGCATACGCAATCCATCCCGCATCGCGGCCCATCACCTCCACCACCACCACGCGATTGTGCGAGTCTGCCGTGGTGTGGATGCGGTCAACCGCCTCTGTCGCAATCGACACCGCCGTGTCGTAGCCAAACGTCGCATCGGTTCCGTTGATATCGTTGTCGATCGTCTTCGGCACGCCCACGCTCGGCACGCCATTCTCGCTCAGGTAGAGCGTCACCGACTGCGTATCGTCGCCGCCCAGAGCAATCAGCGCGTCAATCTTGTTCGACTTCAGAACCTCCTGCACCTTCTCGATCCCGCCGGGGATCTTCTTCACGTTCGTGCGCGAAGAGTGCAGAATCGTTCCGCCCTTAAGTTGAATGCCGTCCGTGTTCTCCAGCGTCAGCGGAATCCAGTTGTTGTCCAGTACTCCGCGCCAGCCGTTCAAAAAGCCGATGAACTCGTCGCCGTAGGTTTGAATACCCTTCCGTACCGCGGCATAGATCACCGCATTCAAACCGGGGCAGTCGCCTCCGCCGGTCAACAATGCTACTCGCATTCGCAGTTTCTCCTCGTTGGTTGGGCGCCGCCTCGGTGTGCCGCGCCGGGAGTTTTTCCCTTGGGATTGCCGCCAGCTCCGCCGGTAAGCGGAACATTCGACGCCTTATCCAGTGTACTCCGTCCTTGTAAAGAGAAATCGTGAGATTGCTCACACTACTTTGCTTTTTCTCTCCGTGAACGCCTCATTTCACCCCGTCATTCACGCCCAAGATCCTTCAATGATGGTTCAATAGGATATGCCCGGAACCGGAGCGCTTCTGCTTCTGGCCTTCGCCAGCCTTGTCGTCGTGGTGCTGCTCATTCTGCTGCAGCTCACCCGCCTTGGCTTTCTCGTCCGCTCCACCATCCCAGACCGGCCCCGCCGCCGCATGTTCATCGCCTCGGTGTCGTTTTTTATCACCTTTCTCGGCGTGCGCCTGCTCGTCAGCCTCGTCATCCACAACCACGGCCCATTTGACTGGGTCGTCGTGCGCGGCCGCCACATTCATCACCTTGTCTGGGGCATCCTGATCCTGTTGTCCGTCGGCTACGGTTGGCTGCTCGACCTCGGCCGGTCGCACTCGCCTTTATCCATCTTTTTGAGCCGGCTCATGTCCATCAGCTACGGAGCCGGCGCCGCACTCACTCTCGACGAGTTCGCTCTCTGGCTCAATCTAGAACCTGACGCCTACTGGTCCCGCGAGGGCCGCATCAGCATTGACGCCGTCATCCTCTTCGGGAGCATTCTCGCCATCGGCGCCTGGGGCGCGCCGTTTTTCCGCGGCCTGCAACGCATGTGGAGCAAGCGCGGGATTTTTCGTCCCCGTCCCGGCGTTGTCCTCAGTCCTATCCGCCGTGTGCGGTTGCTTCGTCCGCGTAGAGTGCGGCGACCACGCTCGCATAGCGCTCATTGATCGTCCGCCGCTTCAGCTTCATCGAGGGCGTCAGCTCGCCCGTCACCTGCGTCCACTCCTCTGCCACCACTTTGAACCGTTTGATTGTCTCAAAGTTCGCAAGGCCCGCATTCGCTTCCTGTACTATCGCTTCGTACCGAGCTACCACACGCACATCCGCCACCAGCGCCGCACGGTTCCCGGCCTCAATCCCCTGCTGCTTTGCCCACGACTCCAGCGCTGCAAAATTCGGAGAAATCAGCGCCGAAATAAACTTGTGCTTGTCCCCCACCAGCGCCGCTTGCGCAATCAGCAGGTTCACCTTCAGCTTGTTCTCAATCGGCTGGGGAGCCACCAGCTTTCCGCCCGAGGTCTTCAGCAGTTCCTTTTTGCGGTCTGTGATGTACAGGAACCCATCCGCATCCAGCCTGCCGATGTCGCCGGTGCTGAACCACCCGTCCGCATCGATGCATTCGGCCGTCGCCTCCGGTTTCTGCCAGTAGCCTTTGAAGATCGATGGCCCTCGCACCAGCAGCTCGCCATCCTCGGCAATGCGCAACTCCACATTCGGCATTAGCGGGCCCACCGACCCCATCCGCTGCTTCTTCGGCGAATTCAGCGCAATCACAGGCGACGTCTCCGTCAGTCCGTATCCCTCCCACGCTGCAATTCCCACCGAAGCAAACCACTTCGCCGTATCCACGCCCAGCGGCGCGCCGCCGGAGAGAAATATTCTCACCCTGCCGCCAAACGCTTCGCGCACCTTCGCGAACACCAGCTTATCCGCCAACTTCCATTGCATGGCCTTCGGCTTCTTGCCCGCATACACCACATCGCCGAAACGCGCTCCCACTTTTAGCGCCCGCGCCAGCAACCGCTTCTTCACCGGCGAAAGCGACGCGCGCCTCTCCACTTCCTGGCGAATCTTCTCGTACACGCGCGGCACGCCCACAATCACCGTTGGCCGCACCTCTTTCATCGACTGCGGCAATCGGTCAAACTGCGAACAGTACGCAATCTGCGCCCCGCGGCCGAACAGCACGTAGTCCAGCGCCCGCGCCGTGATGTGAGAGAGCGGCAGAAACGAGATGCAGGAATCCGTCGGGCCAATGTCAAAGTCCGCAACGCACACGTTCTGGTTCGACGCAATGTTCCCATGCGTCAACATCACGCCCTTCGGCTCACCCGTTGTCCCCGACGTATAGATCAGCGTCGCCAGGTCCGCGGGGCTTACCGCGCGCACCAGCGCGTCAAACACCGCGTCGCGTTCCGCGCCCCTTGAATCCGCGTCGCCCATCGCTTCGCTGAACGGCGTCGCTCCCGCAGGCACATCCTGCGAGTCCATCATCACGATCCGCTCGAGATCCGTCTCGCCGCGCACCGCGTTCAGCTTGTCGAACTGCTGCCGCGTCGAAACAATCGCAACCTTGCATCCGGCATCCTTCAGCAGTACCGCGATCTGCTCACCCGTCAGCGTCGGATACACCGGCACATCCGCCGCACCGATGGCCAGGATCGCGAAATCAGCAACCGCCCACTCCCACCGGTTCTCGCTGACCAGCGCTACCCGATCGCCTTGGCGCACGCCCCAGCTTTGCAGAGCCAGCCCCAGCGCGCGCACGCGCTGGTACATCTGGTCCGACGAAATCGGCAGCCATTGGCCCGAAGCATCCTGCCACAGCACCGCGCGCGGATTCGCCGCTGCCGCCACGCGCAAAAAAAGATCATTGACTGTTTTCAGCATCGAACTTGTCGTCATGGGAGAAGGATCTGCGCCCCGCTTACTCGATCTTTCGGATCACTCGAAAGTGTACCAGCCATTACCAAAGATACGTCGATGCCTGCGCCTTGTCCTGCCCGCCCCGTGCTTCCATCTGCGACTCTCGGCGCATTCCTCTTTTGGGCATGCGCGCAAATCCTCTATTCTCGCGGGCTCCGGCAATTCTGCCGCATTTTCACAGTCGCCCGCCCACTCTCACTTTCCAAAACCTTACGCACTAACTCTTTTTGACAGAGCCTGCTGCCCCATTCGTACCATTTCGCCGTGTGCGGATTTAACTGAA
>JAGWML010000223.1 GCA_028873155.1 Acidobacteriota bacterium | reverse complement strand
AATCCGGCTTCTTGTCCTTGCTCTTCTCGATGAGAATGCACTTCGGCGGGCACTCCTTTTCGCAGATCTGGCACGACACGCACCGCATCCCCGCGAATGCATCCTCGCCGTCGAACACCAGAAACGGAAACGTGCGCGACGCCTCGATGTGCTCGGCCCGCTCCTCTGGATACTGCACCGTCGTCAGCCGTTCTTTGGAAACATAGCTGCCGGCAAAATTCTTCGCCGTCTCCGCCAGTCCCTTCAGAATTCCCTCACCCAGCACCTGCGCCTCCGTCTCGACTCACTACCGGTCCACTTCGCCCAGCACAATATCCACGCTGCCGAAGATCAGCACCACATCCGCCACGTTCTGCCCCAGGCACATGTCCTCCAGCACCGTCAGGTTGATCAAGCTCGGCGGCCGCACCCGGTAGCGATACGGATTCCCCGTTCCATCACTGATCAGATAAAAGCCCAGCTCACCCTTCGGCGCTTCGATGCGTCCGTACGCCTCGCCCACCTTCGGCCGGAAGTTTCGAATCTTTGCCTTCGGGTCCATCACCGGCCCGCCCGGCACATCCTTCAGCGCCTGCTCCAGAATCCCGATCGACTCCCGCATCTCCAGCATGCGTACCATGTAGCGGTCGTAGATATCGCCATGCTCGCCCAGCGGCACGCGGAACTTGAACCGGTCATAAATTCCGTAACGATCCACCTTGCGAAGGTCGTAGTTCACGCCCGTCGCCCGCAGCATCGGCCCCGTCACGCCCGCATTCACCGCCAGCTCCGGCCGCAGTATCCCCATCCCCTGGCAGCGCGCCATCACGATTTCGTTCGTCTGCAGGAATGCCTCAAACTCATCCACGAACGCAGGCAGACCCGCCACCACCTTGCGCGTCTGTTTCAGCCAGTCCTCTGAGGCATCCACGCGGCAGCCGCCAAAGCGCATGTAGTTGCACATCATGCGCGCGCCCGTCAGCGCCTCAAACAAATCCAGAATCTTCTCCCGCTCGCGGAAGGCATACATCAGCGGAGTTCCGCTGGCGCCCATCTCCTGCAGCAGAAATCCAATCGCCGAAGCATGATTCTGAAAGCGCGTCAGCTCCGCCAGAATCACGCGCAGATACTCCGCCCGTTCCGGCACATCCTGTGCTGCCAGCTTCTCCACCGCCAGCGCATACGCCCAGTTATTCGTGAGCGAGCAGAAATAATCCAGCCTGTCCGTGAATGGCATCGACGCCAGGTAGCTGTGCCCTTCACCCAGCTTTTCGTGGTTCCGGTGCAGATACCCAAACACCGGCTTCAGCTTCACTACCCGCTCGCCGTCCAGCGCCAGATCCATGCGAAACACGCCGTGCGTCGAAGGATGGTGCGGACCCATCGCAATCTCGAGCAGTTCGCCTTCGCCATGCGGCTCCACCACTGGAGGCCGGTTCCAGCTCTCCATCTCGGCCAGCTTAAAGCTCACAGGACTCATCGCGCCGCGTCTCCCTCTGCGGCCTGCGCAGTGCCCGCCAGCTTCTCCTGATGCGCCTTTGCCTTCGCCAGCACCTCGTCATGCGGCGTCGGCTCGTAGTCATAGTCATCCGGCTCCACATAGTCGCGCCGCATCGGATGATCCTTGAATTCATCCCACATCAGAATCCGCCGCAGGTCCGGATGCCCATCAAAAACCACGCCAAACAGATCGAAGATCTCGCGCTCCTGGAACTCCGCGGCCCGCCAGATCGGCGTCATCGAAGGCAGCTCCACCCGGTCCGTCCGGTTCCCCGTACGCATCCGCAAAATCACCGGCCCGTGCTTCTTGCTCATCGAATACAGGTGGTACACCACCTCCAGGCGGCCCGGTTCCACGCGCTTACGCGGCTCTTCTACCGTCTCCTCCACCTGCTGCTCCACGCCGTCCACCGTCTTCGCTACCGTGCGCGTCACCTTCACCTTCTCGGTGATCTCCTTGTCCAGCCAGTCCACGCCCGTCACATTCGACAGAAAATCCAGCGCCAGCTCCGCGTCATCGCGCAGAAACTGCGCCACCTCCACAGCCTTTTCTGCCGTCAGCAGCAGCGAGTGCTGCGCCGCCGGCCCGGGATTCTGCACTATCTCCACACCGGCGCCCGGTACGGCCGCTTCGATCGACGCCTTGATCTCTTCCACCGTCTTCATCAGCGAATCACCACCGGCACAGTCCACACGCTCTTGTTCGCCGCAGGCTCCAGATCATGCGCTCCCTGCTCCGGCACGGGAAACTCACCGGGAGCCTCCGCATCGAGATGGCGCGGCCTTCCCTCGCCCGTCAGCGGCTGCGCATCAATCTTCTTCTGCAGCGCCATAAACGCCTCCAGCAGCGCCTCCGGACGCGGCGGGCAACCCGGAATATGCACATCCACCGGGATATAGCGGTCAATACCCTTCAGCACGTTGTATCCCTGCTTGAACGGCCCGCCTGAGATCGCGCACGCTCCCATCGCAATCACATACCGCGGCTCGGCCATCTGGTTGTAGAGCCGCACCACCTGCGGCGCCATCTTCTTCGTCACCGTGCCCGAGATGATCATCATGTCCGCCTGCCGCGGTGACGGCCGAAATACCTCCGCCCCGAAGCGCGCCAGATCGTACCGCGCCATCGTCGTCGCAATCATCTCGATTGCGCAGCACGCCAGCCCGAACTGCATCGGCCAGATTGAGCTCCGACGGCCCCAGTTATAGAGCTCCTGCAGTGTGGTCACAAACACACCCTGCTTGCCCATCTCAATCTTCAGTTGCTCATCCACCGCCATATGCCAAATTCCTTATTCCGCCACGGTTCTTACGCCCACGTCAGCACGCCCTTGGCCCACGCCCACACCAGGCCTTCCACCAGCAGCAGGACAAACACCAGCATCGACACGCACGCCGCCACGCCCAGCCCCAGAAACGCCACCGCGAACGGCAACAGAAACACCGCTTCCACGTCAAAAATCAGAAACATGATCGCGTAGACATAATAGGAGGAGCGGAACTGCACCCACGCGTCACCCTTTGACACGAGGCCACACTCATAGATCGCGTTCTTGATTGCGTTGGGCTTCTGCGGTGAAAACACCCGGCTCCAAAGCCACGCCAGCGCCAGCGGAGTCAGGCCAAAGCACAGCGCCACCACAAACAGCACCGCAAGTGAAAAATATGGATTGAAGGCCATCTCTTTGATTTCAAAAACCCGCTCAAATCACCGTACCAGTTTGAGGGGCCGTTTGGCGAAGTGGATGTGAGCTACAGCACACAACACAGGGGCCATTTCTCCCCATTCATCCCACCTTGTGAACCGTTGGCTGCAAATCCACAACCAGCCATCTAACCATGGTTCCCGGCGCGCACACAACCGCTGCCGCACTCCATCTTTTGATAGAGGACAAATCATCCCCCGGACCTGCTAATGTCAGAACATTCCTGCGCGTCCCCAGCCAGCAGCGCGCAGGCCTCGACAGTTTTGCCCGGAGATCGCCGCACCATGTCAAAAGGCGCTCGGAACAACACGTTCTTTGCCCTCCCCTTAGCCCTTTCTCTTGCGCTCGCACCTCACATGGACGCGACCTCCGGACCCGCCGCACCCGCATCTCCGGCTCCAGCCACCACCCCAGCCACAACCTCATCCAACACTCAGCCCCTTGCCGATTACAGCACCCACATCCCCGTTACAGGCCCCACCACCCAGTTCCACGACTCCGTCGCCTCTCGCTACAACTACGCCTTTGGCAAAGACACACCGTTTCTGCCTTCCAACGCCACCTCCGCCAACGGCCAGTTCGTCAGCCCCAAAAGCTTTTACACCGCCGAGTACTGCGGCCACTGCCATCAGCAGGCCTATGCCGAGTGGCGTCAGTCCGTCCACTCCAACGCCTTCCGCAATCCCTGGTATCTCAAGAACGTCAACATGCTCATCGACGAGAAAGGTGTCCAGTTCTCGCGCCACTGCGAGGGCTGCCACAATCCCGTCGCGTTACTCTCTGGCGATCTCTCCCAGGGCATGCCCAAGAAACGCCCCTTCGAGAATGAAGGCGTCACCTGCTCCACCTGCCACTCCATCCAGGCCGTCGACACAACAGGCACCGGCAGCTACATCATGGGCGTCCCCGCCGTCCTCGTCGACGACAACGGCGCGCCCATCACCGGCCCAGTCCCCGATGCGGAGATCCTCGCGCATCTTGACCGCCACTCCAGGGCCGTCATGCGCCCCATCTACAAAACACCTGAGTACTGCGCCTCCTGCCACAAGGCCGCCATCCCCCGCACAATGGACGACTACAAGTGGCTCCGCGCCTTCTCCGTCTACGACGAGTGGCAGGGCTCCAGTTTCGGCAAGCAGTCCCCGCTTCCCTTCTATCGCAAAGACGTCGTCTCTGACTGCCAGACCTGCCACATGAAGGCCACGCCCACCATCGACGGCGTCTCCGAACCCGGCGCCAAAGACGGGCAGTTCCGCAATCACCGCTGGGTCGGCGGCAACTCGCTCATGCCCGCCTACTACCACTACGATGAGCAGGCGCAGAAGCTCGTCGATTTCCTCCAGCACGGCTTTGACGGCGAGGGCGTCCTCAATGTCGACATCTTCGCCCTCGAAAGCGAAAGCGCCGAAGCGACTCCCAAAGACCAGGTCCTCATCGCGCCCCTTGGCCTCACCAGCTTCTCGCTTGCGCCGGGCTCCACCCTCATTGCCGACGTCGTCATCCAGAACAAAGGCATCGGCCACTCCCTCATCCCCGAGCAGCGCGACTTCTACGAGGCATGGGTCAACTTCACTGTGAAAGACAGCGCCGGCAAGACTCTCTCCGAGAGCGGCTTCATCCAGCCCGACGGCAACCTCGACCCCTCCGCCCA
>JAGWML010000222.1 GCA_028873155.1 Acidobacteriota bacterium | reverse complement strand
CGGAAGCTTCACCGCATGGCACACGCTCTCGACCAGTTCCAGCAGTTGCAGCTCGATCTCCGCCGCGGATCGCCTCTTGTCCGTCGCCAGCGCATACGTGTTCAGCTCAATCGCGTCTGCGCCGGCCTCTTCCATCTCCTTGGCAAACCGCACCCACCCACCAGGCGTCACTCCGTTCAGACTCGCCAGAATCGGAATGCGTACGGCTTCCTTCGCGCGCCGCAGATGCTCCAGATACACATCCTGCGTCACGCGATAGTCCGCCTGTTCCGGCAGATAGTCCAGCGATTCGGCAAACGACTCCGTCCCCCGCGTCAGATCCTCGTCCAATGCGCGCGATTCAAGCATCAGTTGCTCTTCAAACAGCGACTTCAGCACGACCGCCGCCGCGCCCGCGTCTTCCATGCGCCGGATAGTATCCAGCGAGTCCGACAGAGGCGTAGAAGAAACCACGATCGGCCCTCTCAGCTTCAGGCCCAGATAGGTTGTCGAAAAGTCGATCATTCCGCACCTCCGGCTACCACCGGCGTCAGTTTTTCGTCCAGCTTCTCCTTCGGCGCAATATCCGGCGTCTCACCCCGTCCCGGCATCGACGCCCGTGCAGAGTAGACACGCCATTGCCGCTCCACATCGTCCTGTGCTTCTTCCAGCAGTCTTGCCGCCAGCTCAGGATTGCTGCGCGCCAGCATCGTGTACCGTGCCTCGCGATAGGCATAATCCTTCAGCCGGATCGACGGCGCCTTCGAATCAAGCTGGAATGGATTCTTCCCTTCCTCGCGCAGCTCCGGGTTATAGCGCATCAGCGGCCAGTAGCCCGACTGCACCGCCAGCTTCTGCTGCTCCAGTCCATGCACCAGGTCATACCCATGCGCAATACACGAGGCATACGCAAGAATCAGCGACGGCCCCTCGTGTGCCTCGGCTTCCTGGAAGGCCTTCACCACATGCGTATCATTGCCGCCCAGCGCCACCTGCGCTACGTACACCGACCCGTAGCTGACAACCTCCATCGCCAGGTCTTTCCGGCTCACCCGCTTGCCGCTCGCGGCAAACTTCGCCACTGCGCCGCGCGGAGTCGCCTTGGACGACTGCCCGCCTGTGTTTGAATACACTTCCGTATCCAGCACCAGCACGTTGACGTTCTTTCCCGAGCCCAGCACATGGTCCAGTCCGCCAAAGCCTATATCGAACGCCCAACCGTCGCCGCCCAGGATCCACACACTCTTCCGAACCAGCGCATCGGCAATCGCCAGCAGGTTTCGCGCATCTGACGAATCGGCCCCGGCCAGCTTCGCACGCAACACTGCAACCCGCTCACGCTGTGCGTTGATCTCCGCTTCCGTCTTCTGCGGCGCATCAAGAATCCCGTGGACCAGTTCGCTGCCAACCTGTGGCGCCAGCCGCATCAGCAGCGTCTCCGCAAAGTCCTTCTGCTGGTCCAGCGCCGTCCGCATCCCGAAGCCGAACTCCGCATTATCCTCAAACAGCGAGTTGGCCCACGTCGGCCCGCGTCCTTCGGCGTTCGTGCTATAGGGCGTCGTCGGCAGGTTGCCGCCGTAGATTGAAGAGCATCCGGTCGCATTCGCGATATAGAGACGGTCGCCAAACAACTGCGTCAGCAGCTTGATGTAAGCCGTCTCGCCGCATCCCGAGCACGCGCCGGAAAACTCAAACAGCGGCTGCAGCAGTTGCAGATCCTTCACCTGCCCATGCGACAACTTGCTGCGATCCATCTCCGGCAGGGTCAGGAAGTACTCCCAGTTATCGCGCTCACTTGCGCGCAGCGGAGCCTGCGGCGCCATGTTGATCGCCTTCCGTCCCGCATCGCTTTTGTCCTTCACCGGGCACACATCCACGCACACCGCGCAGCCCGTGCAGTCCTCCGGCGAAACCTGCAGCGTGTAGTGATCGTTCTCCATCCCGCGCCACTTCGGCTTTGCCCACTGGAAACTCGCCGGTGCCTTATCCGCATACTCCGCCCCATAGACCTTGGAGCGAATCACCGCATGCGGGCATACCATCACGCACTTGCCGCACTGGATGCACAGATTCTTGTCCCACACCGGAATCGACTGCGCAATATTCCGCTTCTCCCACTGCGAAGTCGCCGTCGGAAACGCGCCGCCCGCCGGGATCGCACTTACCGGAAGCAGGTCACCCCGCCCAGCGGCAATCTCGCCCAGCACCGTCCGCACAAACTCCGGCGCCTTGTCTGATATCGATGGAATCAGATCAAACTCTGACGACACGCCCGCCGGAACCGTCACCTTCTCCAGGTGCGCCAGCGCCGCATCCACCGCAGCATAGTTCTTCTCCACCACCGCCTCGCCGCGCTTGCCATAGGTCTTCTTGATAGCCTTCTTAATCTGCGCAATGGCCTCTTCGCGCGGCAGCACGCCGCTGATCGCAAAGAAGCACGTCTGCATGATCGTGTTGATGCGCGAACCCATGCCCGCCTCGTGCGCCACCGTGTAGCCATCAATCACGTAGAACTCAATCCTCTTCTCAATCAGCTCGCGCTGCATCGTCCGAGGCAGCTTCTCCCAGATCTCCGCCGCTCCATACGGCGCATTCAGCAGGAATACCGCGCCCGGCATCGCCGCTTCCAGCACGTTCATCTTTTCCAGGAAGCTGAAGTTGTGGCACGCCACAAAGCTCGCCCGCGTAATCAGGTAGGTCGAGTGAATCGGCTTCGGCCCAAAGCGTAAATGCGACGTCGTCATCGACCCCGACTTCTTCGAGTCGTACACGAAGTAACCCTGCGCAAAGTTCGGCGTCTCGCTGCCGATAATCTTGATCGAATTCTTGTTCGCGCCCACCGTGCCATCCGAGCCTAGCCCGTAGAACAGCGCGCGCACCGTCTGCGGGTCCTCCGTCGAAAACGCCGGATCATATCTGAGGCTCGTGTGGGTCACGTCATCGTCAATGCCAATCGTGAAATGATTCTTCGGCGTCGTCTTCACCAGCTCATCGTAGATGCCCTTCACCATCGCCGGCGTAAACTCCTTCGACGACAGCCCGTAGCGTCCGCCCACAACCGTCGGCATCGCCGCAAACGGCAGCGTTGCAGCATGCTCGGCCAGCACCGTCATCACGTCCTGGTAGAGCGGCTCGCCTGTCGCTCCCGGCTCCTTGCAGCGATCCAGAACAGCAATCGACTTCACCGTCGCCGGCAGCGCTGCCAGAAATGCCTTCGCGTCAAACGGCCGGTACAGCCGCACCTTCACGAGGCCCACCTTCGCGCCCTGCCTGTTCAGCGCGTCCACCGCTTCCTCCGCGGCCTCCGCGCCGGAACCCATCATCACAATCACGCGCTCCGCATCCGCCGCGCCCACATACTCAAACAGGTGATACGCGCGCCCCGTCTGCACCGCCAGCCGGTTCATCACGCTCTGCACAATCCCCGGCACCGCCGCGTGATATGGACTGCACGCCTCACGCGCCTGAAAAAACACATCCGGGTTCTGCGCCGACCCGCGCAGCCGCGGCCTGTCCGGACTCAACGCATTCTGCCGGTACTCGATGATGTACTTGTCGTCCAGCAGCGCTCGAATCGTCTCATCCGCAATCGGTTCAATCTTCGCCACCTCGTGCGATGTCCTGAAGCCGTCAAAGAAATGAATGAACGGAATCCGCGACTCCAGCGTCGCAATCTGCGCCACCAGCGCCAGGTCCGCCACCTCCTGCACCGAGTTCGAGCACAGCATCGCCCAGCCGGTCGAGCGGCACGCCATCACATCCGAGTGGTCGCCAAAAATCGACAGCGCATGCGTCGCGATCGTCCGCGCCGTCACGTGCATCGTCGCCGGCGTCAGCTCGCCTGCAATCTTGAACATGTTGGGAATCATCAGTAGCAATCCCTGGCTCGCCGTGAACGTCGTGCCAAACGCGCCCGCCTGCAGCGCCCCGTGCAGCGCGCCCGCCGCGCCTCCCTCGCTCTGCAACTCCTCCACGATGGGCAACGCGCCCCAGATGTTCTTCTTCCCCTCGGCCCGCCACTGATCGGCCCACTCCGCCATCGGCGACGACGGCGTAATTGGATAAATCGCCACCACTTCGCTCAACCGATAGGCCACCGAAGCCGCAGCTTCGTTCCCATCCAGAATTACCATCTGCTGCTCACTCATTTCGCTTTGCCTCACATGCGCGGTTCGAGGAGAAATTCCGCTACCGTGAGTCTCTGCGCGGCCCCTGCAAGCCGCTGTGATGCGACGCACATCGACAGTACCCTTTCTTACATCGTGGAACGCTCCGCACTCGCATCCCTGCGCGTGCGCCGCACCTTCGCTTGCCTCTTCCATGCACATGCCATTGCATTTCCCAGCAATCGAAGCTAGCCTGACCGTGTCTATCACTCCGAGCAATCGCGCTCTTCCCGCATCGCGCCGTTGCCCATCGCAAGCCCACACGCTTCCCTCACCTCACGCGAGGCCCATCATGCATCTCGATTTCTCAGGAAATGTCGTTCTCGCCGCTGGCGGCACCGGAGGCCTCGGTCGCTCCGTCACTCTCGCCTTCCTCGCAGAAAGCGCCACGGTCCACGTCACCTATCGCAACCCCGACGAGTTCGCCGCGCTCCAGCAGTCCGCCGGTTCAGCCGCCGCATCGCTCACCGGCCACCGCGTCGACGTCACCGACGAGGTCGCAGTCGCCGAAGTCATCGCGCACATCCTCGCCGCCCACAACCGCCTCGATACCCTCGTTAACACCATCGGCGGCTACGCCGGCGGTATTCCCCTCTGGAGCCTCGACGCCGCCACGCTCGATCGCATGCTCTCGCTCAATCTCCGCGCTGGCTACGTCCTAGCCCGCGCCGCCGTCGCACCCATGCGCCGCCAAG
>JAGWML010000221.1 GCA_028873155.1 Acidobacteriota bacterium | reverse complement strand
CGGCGCGACTTTGGGGCGCTATCTCCGAAGATGTGCGGATGCTGCCAGAGCGCTGCGACGTGGGGAAGGCATTGACGCCCGATGAAGAGACGCGACTTCTTGAGGCTTGCCGCAAGAGTTCACAGCCCGGCCTGTATACGGCGGTAGTGGTTTACTGCAACACGGGATTGAGGAATGCAGAGCTGCGCCGCGCGCGCTGGCACCAGGTGGATTTTCTTAAATCCGAGTTCCAAGTCGGCAACGCAAAGACAGAAGGCAGTGAGGGCCGCATCATTCCGCTGAATCGTGCGGCGCTGGGAGCATTCAAGGAATGGCGGAGCCACTGGCCCGATGCGAAACCGGAAGACTACATCTTCCCCACTGAGAAACTGATGTTCAA
The DNA here is from genome assembly GCA_028873155.1 of Acidobacteriota bacterium. Lineage (GTDB taxonomy): Bacteria > Acidobacteriota > Terriglobia > Terriglobales > Acidobacteriaceae > Telmatobacter. The sequence goes on along the minus strand of JAGWML010000221.1, from coordinate 4,483 downwards.
GGGAGCGGGCACACCAGAGCGGGGCGTAATGACGGCATATGATGTAGACCCCCGCAAGCCGTTGGGAGCGTGGAAGAGGGCGTGGAGTACGGCAAAGAAACAGGCCGGGGTGGAATGCCGCATCCACGATCTACGCCACCACTTCATTTCTGCGTTGGCACAGACACAGACCCCGGACGCCACAATTCAGGCAATCAGCGGCCATCTCAGCCGGAAGATGCTGGAACATTACAGTCATGTTCGGCTGGAGGCAAAGCGGCGAGCGGTGGAGGCATTAGACGCGATGGCCGTTCAGCCCGCGCAATAGCGATGTGGGGACGCAGAGCGCAAAACTGCATCGGGGTCCCCACAAAATCCCCCACAATTTCAGATTGATCGATGGAAGTTGATTGGCAAGTCTCTGATTTTAATGGTCGGGACGGGCAGATTCGAACTGCCGACCCCTCGCACCCCAAGCGAGTGCTCTACCAGGCTGAGCCACGTCCCGACACAATGGGGCCGGCTCGGGTGAGCCGGCCTCCGGGGTCTAAATCAGTTTACACCAGCGGGGTGTTTCGCGCCCTTACTGCGATGGTGGGACGAACTCCTGCGGCAGGGCGGAGCCTTCGCCGAAGAAGAACTGCTCCATCTGCTCGACGAGGAACTGCTGCGCCTGCGGATTCCAGGGTTGGAGGCGATACTCATTCAAGAGCATCTTCTGGCGGTCGACCCACTCGGCCCACGCTGCCCTGGAGACGTTTTTGTAGATCTTCTGACCGAACTCCGTGTCGAAGGGCGGCTCGTCCAGCCCTTCCATTTCCTTTTTGTTTCGAACACAAAAAACCATGTGCGCCATGCAATCTGCTCCCATTCTGATTGTATTGGATGGACGAGAGGAAGTGGCGGATGCACTTGACAATGCGGTGCGATGCCAGTTTCTATGGTGGCAATTCCCCTGGAGTGGCCAAAGGCAGAGGCGGTGCTTCTGCGTGGATTCGAAGAGCGGGAAGATAGTCGAATCCGCAACGAACGATGGGAGGGGCCATGAACGGACACGTTGCCACCAGCAGGGAACGTCAGGCGGGGGCAGATCGCGCGGCGGCTGCGTTTTGCTATGTCACGGGGATTCCGGCGGTTTTCTATCTGCTGAATGACCGCTACAACCGGCGGCCGTATCTGCGCTTTCATGCCTGGCAGGCGATCTATTTTGTGGCAGCCTGTCTTCTCATCACCTTTGCGCTGGGGCTGGTGACGGATGCGGCGCCCGCTCTGCGCTTTCTGGAGTTCGATCACTTTCCGCTGGTTTCTCTGGTGCTGGTGATTGTGTGGGTCGTGGTGGTGATGAAGGCGATGAACGGCGAGCGCTACCGTCTGCCGGTGATTGGAGCGATGGCGGAGAAGCGGACGCGGCGCGTGCAGGAGTGAGCGCGACCGACTCGCACGGCAATCTGCGATATAAGCGGAGTGCTTGAAAGGTCATCCCTCAGGGGCTAAAGCCCCACGGTTTGCTATGGCATGTACGGCACGACTGAAGTCGTGCCCTTTCAAAACGGTGCGTCTTCCGCGCCTCTCAGATCGTGCCCTTTCAAAGCACTGCGTGTTCCGCGCCCATTGAATTGTGTCCTTTCAAAGCAGCGCGTTTTTCGGGCCTCTGAAATTGTGCGCTTTCAAAAAAGGCCGACACGGACACTGCCGTTTCAGCGGCGGCGCTTCTTCGTGAACTTCTTTTTATTTGGTGGCGCCGCGGCGCTGTCGCGTTTCGTTTTAGATTTGGCTGGCGGACGCGGCGGCTTTTTGCCGGTGAGCGGGATGCCTTCTTCCACGATTGAAAACTGAAGCTTGCGTTCCTGCGCGAGGATGCGATCGAGGATGACGTGGACGCGGTCGCCGGCGCGGAAGCGGCGTCCCCAGCGCTCGCCCACGATTTCGTGTGTGTTTTCGCGGAAGGTGTAGCGGTCGTCGCGAAGCGTGTCAATCGGTACGAGGCCCTCGACGAAGAGATCGGTGAGCTCAACGAAGAGGCCGTATTTGGAGGGGTTGAGGACGAGCGCGGCGAACTCTTCGCCGACGCGGTCCTGCATGAAGCGGACTTTCTTCCACTCGACGAGTTCGCGCTCGGCTTCGGCGGCGCGGCGCTCGGTCTGGCTGGTCTCGTCGGCGATCTGGGCGAGTTCGGATTCGGGGATGGGCGGGTCTATCATGTGGGATCCGGCTTTGCGGGAGAGTGGGTTGTCGAGGATCTCTTGCTCCGCTGCGTACTCTCCCACCTTAGGCGCGATGCTGCCGCGCCGAAGGTGGGGCACCGGACCCGGCGCAGCGTGGGGCACGCGGCCCTCACTGGGATGGGTCCAGGGCGAAGCGTGGCGGCCCTCGGGGACGTGGCCCTGACCGGCAATGCCCGCGCGGAGAAGGGCCTTGGTGATGCGGTGGACGATGAGGTCCGGGTAGCGGCGGATGGGCGAAGTGAAGTGCGTGTAGGTGGGCGCGGCCAGAGCAAAGTGGCCCTCGTTCGTTTCGGAGTAGCGGGCCTGCTTGAGCGAGCGCAGCATGAGGTAGCTCAGAATGCGCTCCTCCGGCTTGCCCTCGATGCGGGCGGCAAGCTTCTGATACATGCGCGGCGTGACGGCGATGTCTTCCGGGACTTCATGGGTGCGCGCGGAGCGGCCGCTGCGCTGGGCATCGCGGCGATCCTGACGGGTGACAACGCGCTTGACGGGCAGCGCACCCAGGCCGAGCGAGTAACCAAAGCCGGCGGCGAGCTCTTCAAACTGCACGACGCGGCGCGGGTCGGGCTTCTCATGGATGCGGTAGAGCGAGGGGACGCCGAGGTCTTCGAGCCATGTGGCGACGCACTCGTTCGCAGCGAGCATGAACTCTTCGATGAGGCGGTTGGCCCAGGTACGCTCGGATTTGGTGACGCCGCGCATCTGGCCGTTGTCATCGAACTCGATGACCGGCTCGGGGAGATCGAAGTCGATGGAGCCGCGGGCTTCGCGGCGCTTGTTCATCAGCTGGGCGAGGCGGTGCATGCGCTCGAAGTGCGGCACGAGCTCGGCGTAGCGCGCGCGCGTTGCGGCGTCGCCTTCAAGGATGGCGTGGACGCTGGTGTAGGTCATGCGCGCGGCGGAGCGGATGACGCCTTCGACGATTTCGTAGCTGAGGATGCGGCCGGCGTCGTCGAGCTGCATGATGCAACTGAGCACGAGGCGGTCTTCATCGGGACGAAGGCTGCAGATGTTGGTGGAGAGCTCTTGCGGGAGCATGGGAATGGCGCGGTCAGGGAAGTAGACGCTGGTGCCGCGCAGGCGCGCTTCGAGATCGAGGTCGGAGGCGGGACGGACGTAGTGGGCGACGTCGGCGATGTGGACCTGCAGTTCGTAGCCGTGTGCTGTTTCGCGAACGAGGACGGCATCATCGAAGTCTTTTGCGGTCTCGCCGTCGATGGTGACGATGGGGAGATCGCGGAAGTCGGCCCTGCGGGCGACTTCTGCGGTGTCGAGATGGGCGACGCTGCGGGCCTCGGCGAGGACGTTGTCGGGAAAGATGCGCGGAAGCTGATGCTTGCGGATCATCATCTCGACGTCGACACCGAAGTCGTCGGGGTGTCCGAGGATTTCGATGACGCGGCCTTCGGCGGGCTTGAAGGGCGTGGGCCAGCGGGTGATCTCGACATCGACGACGAGGCCCTCGGGGCCCTCCGGGCTTTCAGGTTTTGGACGAGAGGATGCTTCGCGGCCCAGGACGCGATGCGGCGTGGCGCTGGCTGTGGAAGATGGAAACTCTGCGCCGGGTGGGATGACGATGGGCTGGCTCATGCGCTCGTCGAAGGGAAGGACGACATTGGCCGGGTAGCGCTGGCCGCGCGCGTAGTGGAAGACGCCGACGACGGTGGAGTTGCGGCGCTCGAGGATGCGGGCGACACGGCCGCTGGCGCGGCCATCGGCGCGGGGCGGGTCAAGCTCGACGAGGACCTGATCGCCCTGCATGGCGCCGGCGAGCTCGCCGGGTGGGATGAAGATGTCGTCTGAAGGCGCAGAGGCCTGGCGCGCGTTGGGGCGGACAAAGCCGTAGCCGTCGCGGTGGAGGTCGAGGCGGCCGGCGACGAGGTTGTCGCGCGTGCCGCTGGCTGGACGCGGGATGGACCACGTGTCGCGGTCAAGCTTTGTGAGCTGGCCGCGCGCGGTGAGGCGGGCGAGCTGCTCCACGAGAAGACGGCGCTCACGGCCGCCGCCGAGGCCAAGCTCGCGAATGAGCTGCTTGTAACCGGCTTTGCCGCCGGATGAGCGAGCGATGCGGGCGACGAGGTCTTTATCCGTCATAGGTCAAGAGTAGGGCATCGTGGAGCGGGCTGACTCAGGACCGGGCGAAGGCGAAGAAAAGCAAAAGACGACCGAGCGAAAATATGCACGCTTTTTGTGGAAGACCGCAAATTTCCCAAAAGGGGGGTGGGTATTTCTTTCTGATCGGTAAGTGGTTTGTTTGCAACGAAGCGATGGGGTGATGG
>JAGWML010000010.1 GCA_028873155.1 Acidobacteriota bacterium | reverse complement strand
GACGCGCGTGTGCTTTACCTGCGGTTTGCCCTTCGAATCCCATCAGGATCTGGCAGAGATGGACCGCTATCAGCAGTCATTGCGCAAGCGCTTTAAGAGAGTTCAACTCAGAACATCCATGATTGAAATTGAGCCGGGAAGTGCAATGAGCCGGAATCCTGAGAAATATGGTGTGCAGCCGCAGCGCACAACCTTTCTTGACTACTATCGCTACCATGGGCGAACCGACATGAATCACTGGTCTGTGCTTGGCTATGATCGTGCGTTCTGTCCTCGAGAAGGCGAAGTCAAGAAATTCTACTGTCATCATTTCTGCAACCGGTTCGGCCCCGGATGGATTTCACCCATCGTCTGTAAGGCATTTGGAACCCTGCGACTGGCTGGCCTGTTTCCGCAGGCGGACAAATTGCTCTCCGTCATCGACCGTCCGCAGCCTGCAGGGGAGCGTGAGGGCTACGCCGACGCTGCTCCGGTTGGCCAGCGAGAGCCATAGAGCCCGCGCATTCAAAGGTTGCACCCATTACAATTCTGATTGATGAGCGAGACCAAGTACGCGCAGCAACTTCTTTCCCTCCTGGCCCGCACCAGCTTCCGCCTGGGCCAGTTCAAACTTTCCTCCGGTGGCACCAGCGATTACTACATTGACTGCCGCACGACCACACTGCATGCCGAGGGTGGCCGGCTCACCGGCCATGCCATCCTCGAACTGCTCGAACACAACAGCATTGAAGCGGAAGCCGTGGGCGGGCTCACCATGGGTGCTGACCCCATCGTTTCCAACGTGGCGACCGCCAGCGCTTGGAGAGCACAGACACAACCTGGCGCGCCTTTGCTACACGGATTCCTGGTTCGAAAAGCCGAAAAGGCGCACGGGACCGGTCGCCGAATTGAGGGATTTTGCCGCGCAGGAGCTCCCGTGGTGATCGTGGATGATGTGTGCACAACCGGCGGCTCCACCATTCAAGCGATTGAAGCCGCGCAGGAGGCCGGAATGCGCGTTGCCGCTGTGGTGTGCATCGTGGAACGCGAGGAGGCGAAGGGGCGAGCCGCTGTGGAAGCAGCTGCGCAAGGTGCGCCATTCCTTCGGCTCTTCACCGCACAGGAAGTGCGCGCTGAACACCTACGGCAACTGCAGGACGGCTCAAAGTAACCAGCCTGCCTTTGCGCCTCGCACAAAACCCTTGGGCCATCCCGCTGAGTCAGCGGGACGGCCCAAGGGTTTTGCCTCTGAATGGATTATCGCCGTTGCCTAGTTGCCACTTCCTGCAGGCGCGGCAGGGGTCTGGTCGCCTGTGCCGAAGTTCGTCAGCAGTTGCACCTGAACACGGCGGTTCTTCTTGCGGCCTTCAGCGGTGTCGTTCGACGCCACTTCCTGATCTTTACCGATGCCGATCAGGTAGAAGCGGTGGGCAGGAACGTTGTACTTCGAGGCGAGATACTGCACCACCGCATCCGCACGCCGTTGGCTCAGGTCGTAGTTGTACTGCGCGGAGCCAGTGGAGTCGGTGCCGCCGGTCACCTCAAGGATGTAGCTCTTTGCAGAGCCGAGCTTTGAAGCGAAGTCATCGAGCTGCGACTTGTCGTCCTGTGTCAGCACTGCCTTGTCAAATCCGAAGGTCACCGTGACATCCGCAATCTGCTTGTAGCTGTCGAGTCCTTTCACGACGCTATCCAGTGAGTCCGCCCGGTGCACCGCATCGTTCGCCGCGGTCTGCGCATCGGTCGCGGCCTTTGCGGCATTCTGCGCATTCTGCGCAGCCGCTTCCGCAGCCGTCTGCGCCTGCTGAATTCCCGTCTGCGCGCGCTGATCCGTGTCCTGAATCGCGCGACCATTCGCTGCTGTCTTGTCTTCCAGTTGTCCAGTGTGTTCCACCAGCGGGGCTGTCTGGTTCTTCACGTAGTTCTTGGTCGCACATCCGGTCACACTGGCCACAGAGAAAGCTACCAAGACCAACTTGCCAAAAGTTTTCATCGTCTCTCCCATCATTTCCTTCGCCGGTTCGCCGAACCCAGGAACCGGGTAGGCTTTGAAGATTCACCTATTTCTATGCATGCATGGCACCAATCAGAGATGAGAATTTAACATCCTGTTATTCAATCACTTACAGATGAACAAATCGTTTTCCTCAGCCGCAGTATGTGTGTATTTTTTACGTGAATGGTAAGGAATTTCCCTTGCAGCAGTGGTTCTGCAGCCTCCTACTCACGGGTGGACTTCGGCCCGGTATTCTAGCGGAGGGCTGCTGCCGACCCTATTCCGCCATGGATCTGCACGAGAAAATCCGAACCCTTCCGACTCAGCCGGGTGTGTATCTCTACAAGAATCCCGAGGGAGAAGTCATCTACGTCGGCAAGGCGAAGAACCTGCGCGCCCGGGTCCGCTCCTACCTGCTCGAAGCCTCGCAGGCGAATGCCAAGACGGGCTCGCTGATGCGCGAAGCCGTAGACATCGAGTACATCCTTGTGGCCAATGAGCATGAGGCGCTTGCGCTTGAAAACAATCTGATCAAGGAACGCAAACCCCGGTTCAACATCCTCCTGCGGGATGACAAGACATACCCCTATGTGAAGCTCACGCTGGGCGACCGCTATCCAAAGATTTTCGTGACGCGCAGACTACGGAAGGATGGGTCTGCGTACTATGGCCCCTACTTCCCTGGGAATCTCGCCTATCGCGTTGTGGAGCTGATTCACCGCAGCTTTCTTTTGCCAAGCTGCAAGGTGGATCTCTCCCGATATCATCCCCGCGCCTGCCTGCAGTACTACATTCACCGCTGCCTGGGTCCGTGTGTGGAGGGCCTGACCTCGCCCGATGCGTACAGGAATGCGGTGAGGGATGCGCAGCTTTTTCTGGAAGGCCGCCACAACGAGTTGGAGCGCAGCCTTACGGCCCGCATGGGCGCGGCCGCGGAGGCCGAACAGTTTGAAGCAGCTGCGCGATTGCGCGATCAGCTTTCCACCGTGCGTCAAATTACCGAGAAGCAGCGAATCGCAACTGCAGAGCAAAGCGATGATGCGGATGTCTTTGGCTACCACTTCGAGGATGGCAGCCTTGCCGTCAACCTCTTCCATATGCGCGGCGGAAAGATCGTCGATCGCCGCGAGTTCTTCTGGGAAGACCTTCCGGCGATTATGGATCCGGCTGAGATGGACAAGGTGAAGAGGGACGCCGATGCGGCCGACATTACGGCAGAGGCGGATCCAGACGGCACCCGCGACTTCGATGCAGGTTTGGTTTTCTCCGCTCTTTTGAAGCAGCTCTACATCGACCAGAACTATGTTCCTCGAACCATCCTCGTGCCGGTTGACTTTTCTGATCGCGACGCGCTGGCGGCACTGCTGACCGAGAGAACCGGCCATCGGATTGAGCTGGCCGTTCCGCAGAGGGGCGAAAAGCGCTCGCTGGTTGACCTTGCAGGGCAGAACGCCAAGCAATCTCACATGCAGCGTTTTCGTGTGCTGGAGCCTTCGCGCAAAGCCATCCAGGAAGCGCTTGCAGACACTCTGATGCTGCCCGAGCTTCCGCGCCGCATCGAGTGCTTCGACATCTCGCATATCCAGGGAGCGGAGACCGTTGCATCGCTCGTGGTGTGGGAAGACGGCAAGATGAATAAATCCGCGTACCGAAAATTCAAAATTCAGACGGTCGCGGGTGTGGATGACTTCGCGTCGATGCGCGAGGTGGTGCATCGACGCTACCAACGCCTCAAGGATGAGGACAAGCCCATGCCGTCCCTCGTGCTGATCGACGGAGGCCTTGGACAGCTCCACGCTGCTGCGGACGCCCTGGAAGAGCTGGGCTTCACGTCGCAGCCATTGGCCTCCATTGCCAAGCGCGAAGAGGTAATTTATCTCTACGGCAATGAAGACGAGCCCGTTGTGCTGGACCGGCGCTCACCCGTGCTGCATCTGGTGCAGCTCATCCGCGATGAGAGCCATCGATTTGCTGTGGGCTATCACCGCCAGCGGCGAGCGATGCGCGACCGCGAGTCCGCGCTGCTCGATATCGCCGGGGTTGGCACGCAGACGCGGCAGCGGCTGCTGACACACTTTGGAAGCCTGCGCGATATTCAGCAGGCCACGGTGGAGTCTCTCGCAGCAGTGGTCTCAGCCAGAACAGCGCAGTCCATCTGGCAGCATTTTCATGTGAAGGAAAAACCGGCCGAAAAAGATGCGGAACTCACCAACCTCAGAGCAGAGAAGCGTGATGCACTGAAGGTTTTGTAGGCATGCTGGGAGCGTAATGATGGTGGACGCGGTAGGAATCGAACCTACAACCTGTCGGTTAAGAGCCGAATGCTCTGCCAGTTGAGCTACGCGTCCAACTTGGGTGGGAACCATGCCATAGGCGCACCAGGCATGGCGAAAACGAGCAGAAGTTCGCTGTTTCCAAGTTGAATATAACACAGCGTCTTTCGGTTGCCAAAGAGGTGCGGAACGGAAGCCGTGGGCTCAGAACGTGAATACGATCCCCGCTCCGATTGCGCGCTGGCCCTGCGCGAAGATGAGCGTGGAGCCGTCCGGTAAGACGTAAGGGCGATAGCCTTCTGCCAGGAGATTGCTGACGTCCAGCACGGCATCGATGCCTCCACCACCCTCCGCACGTTCACGAATGGGCTGGCGCAGCCGGATGGCAAGATAGGGCTCCAACGCATCCCCTGCAAAAGGCGCAACGGGAGTGACCGTATCTGCGGGTTGCCAACGGTAGGTTGCGCTCCAGTGGGTGTTGGTTCCATCCAATGTCCCCGAAAGAGACAGAGCGTACGTCTGCACACGGCGCGGGTGAGCGGCAGCCAGCAATTGGCTGAGTGGCACCGAGCGCTGCAGCGCAGGCAGAACCAAGGTGCTGCCGTTCGCATACTGGAAGCGCACGCGCTTGCCACCGGGGAGCGTGCGTTCGAACGAAGCCATCATCCCTGGAGCCGAGAAGTTCGGGCCAGCAACTCGCATCAATCCGCTGGTCTGGTCGTAGAGAGCTTGAGCTGAAACCGGCGCGTGGCCGGAAGGGGCAGCCTCAAGGGCGGGGTTCTCCAGATCGTCGTTGAAGAACACAACGGACATGCCACTCGTATCGGTCTGCCTCTGCCAGCCAATCTCCTGATGTAAGCCCTTTTCGACTGCAAGATTGCCGTCGCGCGTGACGAGTGTGGGCAGCCAGTAGGCAGTCTGCGATGCGTCTGCAGTCATCGACGGCGAAGTCATCGTCGCCATCCTGTAGGCAACCGTCGAACTGCCGATGTTGAACTCAATTGAGGCAAATGGCAGAGTCTCGACGAGCGTGCCGGCGTTGTCCTGTGCAAAGCGCGCCAGCACCTGTGCGGCACCGACCTTTGCTGTCACGTCGGGGCCTAGTCGAATCGTCTCGGCGCTCTGGAAGGCGGCTTCGTCCAGGCCTTCAGATGCTGCGCTGTCAATTTCTGGATGAATCGCCATCGCTGCAAGAGACTGCACCGAGCCGGCAAAGCCAAGATCCTGGCTGAAGCCCAGCATCGATTCCATTCCACCATCGGTGCCCGGCGCGAAGTCGACACGGGCCAGCAGTTCGCGGCTGTCGGATGGCGTGTCCTGCATTGCCGCTGTAATGCGCTCGCCGCTCTCTCCAAAGGTTCCCGCCTGCCCAGTGGCCATCAGGCGCGCCTTCAGCCTGGGCCTGCCGCCGGAACCGTCCGAAACAACCAGCAGAGGACCGTCCTCCAGCCAGCGCAGCAGGGGCCTGTTGGCGGCAGAGCGCAGCGTCCATGCCCAGTCATCGCTGGATGCATTGGCCGCCTTGGGCTGCGCTGGGAGCCATTGCATGACCTCGTAGAGGGTGTTGAGCGTCAGGTTGACGACCGTTCCCCTGCGAACCCGAACCCCATCCCGCAGAGCGGGCAAAAACGAGGTCGCGATTGCCTTCAACTGATAGCGTCCGGGCGCGATGTTTGAAAAGACAAACCTGCCTTTGGCGTCTGTATACGACGCCACGACGACAGAGAAGTCAGGCTGGAGAAGCTGGACCAGGGCGCCAATCTGGGGTTCACCCGCGGAGTCTCGCACCACCCCCGTCACCGTTCCGGGGGCTGCCCCGTAGAGCGGTACCGCCACTGCTGCGATCAGCGCGACGCATAATCCGAGATGGAGCCTGCGCAATATCACTCGCTTGGGTGACCTGGCGACGCCCCTGGCAAATGTCTTGTTTCAATGTCCCCGTGCAAGCGGCCGGTTCTACGCCCGACTCGCTGGCTCTGCACGGTTGTTACAACTATTGCACGACAAAAGGTGCGGATTGTGCAATCTCCTGTTTGGAAATTTCGTCATCCACTTTGATTGTTACCTTGTATTTGCCGGGTTGAAGGCCAGCAATCGGAAGCGATTTTTCCAGCGTCAACTGATCGCTGTGCGCTCCCAAATCCTTTGATTCCAACTGCTTCTCAAATACGACCGTGTTAGTACCGGTGTCGGTAATCTGGTAAGTAACTTTCGCCTGGTTACTCTTAGTGGCTTCGTCGATACCCAGATTGTAGACCTGCATCCAGAAGTTCAGGTCCTGGCCCCGTTTGAAATCGACCGGCGTTGCAGGGTTCGCGCTGACCCGTGGACAAATATGCGTATTGCCGATGATGCAGCTTCCCTGCCCGATGTCGTGCGACGAGACCGTGTTCATCTCATCGCCAAGAATCAGCGACGAGGTTGCGAGCTTTTCGTCATTGAACTCAGGAACATTCAGAGCAGAACCGTAGATGCCCACATGGTCAGGATTGTTGACGTCCTTGATGGCGATATCCAGACGGTAGAGACCGGGCAGCAGAGGCAGAGCCTTCCAGTAGACGGACCGCCGATCCATCGACTTCTCCAGTAATTCAGCGGGCTGCTCCACTTCCACCGTATCCTCGAAGGTCTGCACCGTCTTGTGGGTGAGAGTGGTGACTTTGCCGAGGATGTTGACGACGCCCGTGGCGACTCCGCTCTTTGTCGAGAACGTAATATCGCGATTCTTGATTTGGACGGTGATCGGAACGAGCACCGTGTTATCGGTCACTCGAACAAAGTCCGTCCGCACATCGAACGGGAAGATGGGACCTTCAATCAGCTTGTGTTCCGAGATAAAGTTGTCGAGGTCCTTGAACTTGACCGGCGGAGGAGCGAAGAGCTTGGCCGCCAGCTCGATTCTGTCGAACTGCTTGGCGGCATCGCCAGATCCAAGAGGGCCGTTGCCGAGCGTCTCAAAGCCGCCCTTGAAGCGGTCGGCCTTCTTCGCCATGCCCATCTCTTCCCACTGGGTGGCGCCCATGCCGGGCACATGCGCCAGCGCATCCTTCTCGCCGCGATCAATGGTGAAATGGTAGTCGCCGCACATGCAGGTATCGACAAACTCAATGTCGACGTTTTCCCCGATGCCTTCCAGGTAACGGTAGTGCCAGCTCTCGAAGGGGAAGGTGGATGTTTCGCCGCCGCCTTCATCCATGGGGCGCGAGTAGGCGCCGCCTGAGGGATGGGACTCAATCGAGTCTGGCGCGCCAAACGAGATGTAGATGTGGCCGCGATCCGTCTTCCAGCCCGGCTTGCCTGCGGCATAATGTTCATTCGCGTAAGCAATGCGCCGGTAGTGCTCTTCGCGAAATTCATTCTCCGGCGAGTCGGGATTCGGGTTGCGGCGCAGCCAGAACTGCTCGATGAATGCTTCACGCTCTTCATCGTTGCTCAGGTTTCTGAAAGCCTTCCGCTCCTCATCGGAGATGATGTAGACGACGTCCTGATCCAGCCAGGTCTTGTAGGCGCCCTTCAATTCCTGACGGACAGCCCTCTGTGCCGCGAATCGTTCCTTATCGCTGCGGGGACGCTTGAGGGGATCGACTTCCTGATCCTGACTCGGATCGGAGGCAGTCGCGGAATCCTCAGAGGAAGCCTTAGACTTCTGTGAATGCAACAGGCTCCCGTTGAGCAACAACACGCCGCACGCCAGTGCGACGGAAAGGAAAACGCGACGATTGAACCTCATGACCGTGTAACACCCCTGCAACACATATTCTACGGGTCCCCAGATGCATGGGCAAGGCTGGCCCAAGGATACTTTTGGCCCTTGGACGAAGTGCATCGTGAAACGTTACCCCCAGAGCGGCCCGCTTGGATGAGACTTGCGCATTATCCGAGCCGTCCAATGCGTAGAAGGATTGTCCGACTCCGCAACGTTTTCTTCAACGAATCGATTTCGAACTGGAATTGACCAGACGAATGCAAATAGTTGAGAAGATTCAGCGGTCGGACACTCAAATGCAAACAATTCAGGACATCTTCCAACGTTATACTGATGGCTCATTGGGAACCATGCGCACCAGCGTTGCGTATAGAAGATGAGCCCGGCCTGGAGTACTCGCGAACGATGAAGAAGATCATTTTTACAATTCTGGCAGTGATTGTGGCCGCAGCCCTGGTCGGCTTCATGGTCTACAAGCAGCAGTCGGGCTACACCAAGGTGCTGACGGCCAAACTCGCTCGTCAGGATCTCTCCTCGATTGTGAGCGGAACGGGACAGATCAAGCCAAAGACCTACGTGAACCTCGGAGCGACGGCGATGGGGCGAATCACCCATCTCTACGTGAAAGAGGGCGACCAAGTGAAGAGAGGCCAGCTTGTGGCGACCGTCGAAAATGTCGCCCAGGAAGCGCAGGTCTCGGGCCAGCAGGCGGCCATCGCTGCGGCCAGGACGGACATCGCATCGTATGTCGCGGCTGAAAAGACCTCCGAGGCCAATGTGGAACATGCACAGGCCGACCTCGAACAGAAGAAGCTGGACTGGATTCGTGCGCAGGGACTGTACAAGGCAGGCATCATGGCCAAGCAGGACTACGATGCCAAGAAAGCGGCTTACGATCTGGACGTAGCGTCTCTGGCCCAGGCAGCGGCCGGCCTCAACCAGTCCAAAGCAAACACGAACTCCGCGCGCGGGCATCTTCACACCGCCGAGGCCACGCTCCGGGCCAATCAGAACGCGCTGGATCTGACAAAAGCGACTGCGCCGTTTGACGGCATCGTGACCAATGAGCCCGTGCGGGAAGGTGAGACCGTCGTTGAAGGAATTCAGAACACCGAAGGCTCCACCTTTATGACTCTTGCCGACATGAGTGTAATTACCGCAGAAGTCAAGGTGGACGAGACCGACATTGTGAACGTACTGGTTGGCCAGCAGGCCGACGTCACGGTCGATGCACTGCCCGGGAAGATCTTCAAGGGACACGTCACACTGGTCGGCGACCAGGCTCTGTTGCGATCGACCGGCGTTGCCACATCGCAGTCGACCACTGGAACCGAAGAGGCAAAGGACTTCAAAGTGGTCGTGACTCTGGATGTTCCCTCCGACGACCTGCGGCCGGGGTTATCGTGCACTGCGAAGATTACGACGGCGCACAAGCTCAACGTCCTGTCGCTTCCCATTCAGGCGCTGACGCTGTATACGCCGCCTCCACCCGACGAGAAGGGCAAGGTCGAGGCCGCGTCCACGCCAGGTTCCAGCGCCAAGCAGGCTCCGCAGCAGGGAGTCTTCGTCATGGAGAAGGACTCGCATGGACGGCAGCGCGCGCGGTTCGTTCCTGTCACCACCGGTATTACCGGGACGACGGAGATCGAAGTTCTCACGGGCCTGAAGGAGGGCGACGAGGTTGTGATCGGACCGTACAAGACCCTTCGCAGTCTCAAGAATGGTGCTTTGTTAAAGCGCGAAACAGAGAAGCAGGCAGCGGCAGCAGCGCCGAATAACTCTTGATCGCGCAAGTACCCGGCGAACCGAAAGTTGGATGGGAAGGAACGCTGGAGGGCTTCGCCGAGCTGTTCCGCGATTCTGACCGAAAAGGACATGACACCCATGGCAATCGACAGCATCAGCACCGAAGTTGAGCCACAACTGGCAGCTCCCCCTTCCAGCGATGTCATCGTTGTGGAGGACCTGTGGCGCACCTATGACATGGGCTCAGAGCAACAGGTGCAAGCCCTGCGCGGCATCTCCGTCCGCATCCGGCACAATGAGTACGTCGCGATCATGGGACCGTCCGGCTCCGGCAAGTCCACGCTGATGAACCTCATCGGCTGCCTGGATACGCCTTCGAAAGGCAAGTACTGGCTCAACGGCCAACTGGTCAGCGAATTGGATGATGACCAGCTTGCCCGCATCCGCAACAAAGAGATCGGATTCGTTTTTCAGACCTTTAATCTTCTCGCCCGCGCCACATCTCTGCACAACGTGGAGCTGCCGCTGATCTACAACGGCACTCCCTCCGTGGAGCGGCTGGAGCGGGCCCGCCAGGCATTGACGAGCGTCGGGCTTGAGAGCCGCATGATGCACAAGCCCAACGAGCTCTCCGGCGGACAGCGCCAGCGCGTGGCAGTCGCCCGAGCCCTGGTCAACAACCCGTCCATCATCCTTGCCGACGAGCCCACCGGCAACCTCGACTCCAAGACGGGCGTGGAGATCATGGGCCTCTTCGACAAACTCCACGCCGGCGGAAACACAATCGTCCTGGTCACGCACGAGCCGGATATCGCAGAGTATGCGCACCGCATCGTGCATATTCGAGACGGACAGATCTATTCCGACGAGCCCTCCAAGCGGCGTCGCGCTGCCAACTAGGAACGGTTCTGCCTGTCGCGCAGCCGCCATCCGTCTGCTCATCCGCTTCGCTCAAGTTCAGCCTCCCATTCGCCGATACATGCAGTGACGGCGGCCCTTTCGCATCGAGCATGCCGGTGAAAAGGGACGGTTATGGATACAGGGCGCGATTGGCAATCCACCGCGGACCGAGGCGGGCACTTCATATCTTTCGCCGATCCCTTTCCACTGACTGTTCCGGCTGGTTCAAGCCCCAGTTGGCGGCAGCTGCTGCTGACTGTTGAGAGAGTTGCCCGGCATCTCCGAATCGCTACTATCGAGGGAGAACCTGGATCGGGCAAAGAGACGCTCGCCCGCTATCTGCATCAACGCAGTCCTCTGTCCCGCGCGGCATTCCAGATGAGCGATGCCCAGCAGTGGGTCGTCGCAAATCCGGACTCCGAGCGTCTGGACGGATTGATCTATCTGAACCATGTCGATCGGCTGACACCGCCCGTTCAGGGGATGCTTCTCAATGTGCTGGACCGGCTGCAGCGTCAGGATGCCCCACGCGTCATTCTTGTGCTCTCGGCTCAGACCAGCCTGATGACAATGGCGTCTCACGGGCTATTCGATCGCCGGCTAGCGACCCGGCTTGCGGAGCAGCGATTGACGATCCCGCCTCTCCGGAATCGCCGGGATGACATCGTACCCATCGCGCGCGCGCTGTTGCAGACGATTTGCCGTCGCAGCCAGCAGAAGCCTGCCGAGTTCACCGCCCTGGCATTGAGCCGAATGGTTCACTATCCCTGGCCGGGCAACATAGACGAACTCCGCACAGTTCTTGAAGATGCGGTATTTCGAGTCAGGGACGGTTTACTTTCCGCCGAAGCCCTGCAACTGAAGCTCGATGCTGCATTGCCGGCGGGAGAGTTGGAAAAGCAGGAAGCATCCAATCTTCTTCTCAACACCATGATCCGGCGGCATGTTCGCTTTGTACTCGACCTGAACCGATGGAACAAGCGGAGAGCTGCTCACCAGTTGGGCATCAGCCGGTCAACACTCTATCGATTCATCGGCGATATGGAATCTGCCTTGTAGTCTCAACCAAGCCACTGGTCACAGGCGCTTCCTGCAGGACACGGCGCGTACTGGATTCTGCGGGCCGCATCGCGCCAGGCGGTTCGCATCAAGACCGGATCGCTTCTATTTCGGTATATCCCGGTGAAGCGCCTTCACCTTGTAGCCCGCCTTGCGCAGGCGCCGGGCCATCTCTTCCGCCATCATTACGCTGCGATGCTGCCCTCCGGTGCAGCCGAATGCCACCGTCAGGTAACTCTTCCCTTCCTCGATGTAATGCGGAAGCAGATACAGCATCAGGTCGCTGACCCGGGCGAGAAATTCCTGCGTCTGCGGAAAGCCGCGAACATAAGCCGCGACGCGCGGATCGCGGCCCGTCTTCTTGCGAAACTCCGGCACGAAGTGTGGATTGGGAAGAAAGCGCACATCAAACACCAGGTCGGCATCAAGCGGGACGCCATTTTTGAAACCGAAGCTCAGACACGATACGAAGAGCGTCTGCGACTTTTCTCCATGGCCGAAGCGCGCCTGAATATGCGCTCGCAACTCATGCACGTTGAAGTTCGAGGTATCGATCAGCGTATCGGCCAGATTGCGGACCGGCTCCAGCACCTGCCGCTCCTCGACAATCGACCGCTCCACGGTCTCTGACTTGCGCAGAGGGTGCGGCCTGCGCGTCTCCGAGTAGCGGCGCACCAAAACGGCATCCTGAGCATCCAGAAAGACAACGCGCGTGGGAAGAATCTTGTGAATCCGCCGCAGAATCTCAGGCAGCCGGTCGAGCGTCTGCCCTTCGCGTACATCGACAACAATCGCTGCCCGTTCGATTTCCTTGGACTTCCCGACCAGGCCCGCAAACTCGACGAGCAACTCCAGCGGCAGATTATCGACAGCGTGGTATCCAAGGTCTTCAAAGTCTTTGAGCGCAGAGGCCTTCCCTGCGCCAGAAATGCCTGTGACGATCACCAGCTCTTTGACTGGCGTGGAAATGCCGGCTGGCTTCGCCGGCTTCTCGGGCAGGGGCTTACCGCTTCGCTTTCTGGCAGGGTGCTCCATGCGCTCATCGTACAACGGCACGGGGGGTGCGTTGGCATTCCCGTGGTCCGGACCTCGTCCTGGCAGTCACACTTTGGTGACGGTTCTGCGCGAACATCGCCTCGCAAGAAGAGTGGCGAACTGGCCGGAGACCTGGAGGCGCTCCAGCCTGTCCGCATTAAGGCCTGTTCAAGAGCAGTTGCTCAGGGTATCTCGACCAGCTCCATCTGGCCATCGCGGCGGCGGTGGAGCACATACAATTGCCCCGCCCCGTTCCTGAAGATCAATAGATCCCGGTCACGAAACTCCGCCTCTTTGACGGCCTGTTCGACGGTCATCGGCTTGATTGTGATCGCCTCACTGCTCTGCAGGATGTGCGGCTCGACCACCTTAGCCGTCGCCGGAAAGGAATGGACGGCAATCTCGGCGGTCGCTCTTTTTGACCGGGCCGGCTTGCCGTTCCCGCTAGCAACCTCCGCGTCGGACGTGCGCGTTTTGGCTCGCGTCACGGGCGGAGCAGTCAGCACCTTGTCCTCTTTGGGCAAGCGCTTCCGTTCATATTTCCGCTCGTGATACCGCTGGGCCTGGTTCTCGGCATGCGCCATGGCCTTACGAAGCGCAAGGGTCAGGTTGTTCGCCTCGCCGGTCGCAACGATCGTTTGCAGGCGAGCCTTGATGGTGACCTCAGCAATGTGCAGGTGCCGCTGCGCGCGGAAAATAATGCTGGCCCGCGCGGTTTTGCCCAAAATACGGGCGATTCGTTCCATTCCCTCTTCTGCCTGCGACCGCAGAGTCTCGGGAACGCTTACGTGCCTGGCGGTGAACTCGACTTCCATGGTCAGCCTCCGCTCTTCATTTTTTTCATTACGGCAATTCCGCCGTAGGAGTCGGATTGTAATGCATCCCACTGGTTTCCGTAAGACACGGGATCACCAGAGGAACCCGCTTAGACGATTGGAACGGCAGGACGTCAGCAATGCTCTGAAAATAGCCGGTAAACTGCCAATGCCAGGTTCCGGCAGTCTAGGTCTCTCGCCGCCTGCGCTGGTGGGTGGATGGGATATTCATGTCCTCTCGATATTTGGCAACGGTCCGGCGAGTCAACTGGATGCCCTGCGCCTGCAACATCGCGGCAATCTGATCATCGGTGAGAGGCTTGCGCGCGTCTTCATCCTCAATGAGCTTGCGCACCTTGCGTTTGAGCACGAGCAGCGGGGTGTCCGCACCTTCCGGGCCATTTGACCCCTCCGAGAAGAAGAACCGCAGTTCGATGACGCCCTGCGGCGTGTGGGCATACTTGTTGGCGACCGCGCGACTCACCGTCGAAGGATGGACTCCAATCTCTTCGGCCACTTCCTTGATCATCATCGGGCGAAGGGCCTCAATGCCGAGGTCGAGAAACTCCTGCTGGCGGCGCACGATGACCTCGCAGGTACGCAGGATCGTGCTCTTCCTCTGGGCGATGTTGCGCATCAGTTGCAGCGCAGACCGAAAGCGCTCCTTGACGTACTCCTTCACTTCCCGGTCCGTGCCCTCCGCAACGAGCATCCTGCGATAGCGCTGACTGAGCCGCAGGCTCGGCAGGTCCTCCTCATTCATGGTCACGACCCACTCCCCGCCGCGCTTTATAAAAACCACGTCCGGCTCTATCAGCCGGGTTTGCTCGCGGTTGTACAGGCGCCCTGGACGAGGGTCGAGTGTGCGAATGAAATCGACGCTTGCGCTGGCTTCTTCCGGAGTAACCCGCGCCGCCTTGGCCAGCTCTTTCACGTCGCGCTTCTGCAAAAGCTGCAGGTGCTGATCCACGATTGTGGCGGCAACTTCCATGCTGCGGCGTCGTTCGGCAAGCTTGTGGTTATCGTTCGCAGGCAGGTTCTGAGGCGCTTCTTCCTCAGCATCCGCCTCCGCAATGAAATGCCGTGCGTGCAACTGGTCGAACTCGCTCAGTTGCGCCGAAATCTGGATCATCAGGCACTCGCGCAGGTCGCGCGCCCCCACGCCAGCCGGGTCCAGGTGGTGCAGCAGATTGACGGCGCGCCGCACAAGGTCCAGAGCCGCATCCTTTTCGAGCTTCCCCTCAGGCCAGAGTCCCGCCAACGAATCCGCGAGTTCCTCATCGGTCGCAGCGAGATACCCGTTCTCATCCAGGTTGCCGATGATGAACTCCGCTGCCTGCTCCAGATGATCGTCCAGAGTTAACGACCCAAGTTGCCACGAGAGGTGATCGGCCAGGGTGGTGGGCTGAGAGAGAAAATTCTCAAAAGACGGGTGCTCCCCTTCTTCGTATTCCTGCTGCGTGCGATACCCAGGGTCGAGGTACTCCTGAAAGTAGGAGCCAAAATCAATCTCGTCGAAGACATCTTTAGGCTGGGTTTCAGGCTCTGTGGCGCTGGCTTCCAGGTGCTCCAGTCTTTCGTCCCGCTCCTGGCGCTCCTCTTTGCCGGCCACCTCATCCAGCATCGGGACCGACTCATCAATCTCTTCGAGCACGGGATTCTCGACCATCTCGGCGTCGATCATCTCCTTCAGTTCCACCTTGTTGAGCGCGAGCACGCTCACCATCTGCATCAGGCCCGGAGTAAGGATCTGACGGGTGGCGACTTTCAGATTCAACTTGGGCTGCAACAGCGCCATAGAGGGAGACTCGTTCCTTGGTTGAGAACTACTTCTAGTGTAATGGCATCTGAAAAGGATGCTACTCCGAACTGGCGGAGCGTGCATTGCAAGCGTTCGCTGTGAGAAGCGTAACCTTGGGCATGCGGCCGAAGAGATTCGTACTTGACGATTCCGCGCTCGTGTGCGCCGCCCCTGCGCATTCCCTGAATGCAGCACTCCACCTATGTCAGCGAGAAGCCCTCGCCCAGGTACAGCCGCCGCACGTCTGGGTTATTACCCAGTTCATGCGGAGTGCCAGAGAAGATAATCCGGCCCTCCGCGATGATGTACGCGCGATCCGTGACGCTCAGCGTCTCGCGCACATTGTGATCCGTAATCAGGATTCCGATGCCGCGATTCTTCAGGTCGAAGATAATCTTCTGCAACTCAAGCACAGCGATTGGATCGATGCCGCTGAACGGCTCATCGAGCAGAATGAAGTTGGGCTGAATGCAGAGCGATCGGGCAATCTCCACACGACGCCGTTCGCCGCCAGATAGCGCGTAGCCGCGTGTGGTGCGAATATGTCCCAGGTTCAATTGATGAACCAGCTTTTCAGCCCGCAGCTTGCGCTCGCGACTGTCGAGCGGCTGGGCCTCCAGAACCGCCAGAATGTTTTCTTCCACGGTCAATTTACGGAAAACAGAAGGCTCCTGGGGAAGATAGCTGATGCCGTAATTCCGCGCGCGGAGGTACATGGGCACACGGGTGATGTTGTCCTGGTCCACCATGACCTGGCCCGTCTCCGGGGTGACGAGGCCAACAATCATATAGAAGCTGGTAGTCTTGCCAGCACCGTTTGGTCCCAGCAGGCCCACAACCTCCCCGCGGGAGATTCTAAGGTCGACGCCCCGCACGACCTGCCTGCCCTTATATGACTTGCTTATCCCTTCCGCGCTGAGTGTATTCATCTATTTCTCAGCGGCTTTGGCGTGACCGGAAAGTCTGCCCGGGATTGTGGTTTCTGTCATCGTCTGACCCTTTGCATGCTCGACTCTGACGCTATCATCGCGGCTATTGAAAATCAAAGCTTCGCCCGTGACACTGCCCCGCACGGAATCGCTCAACATGGGCGGCTGCGCAGGGGTGCCTGTCAGCACGTAGGCGCCGCTGTCATTGGAGTATTCGAGCCGTGTACCGGTTCCGGTGCGCCCTTGCGACATCAGATTCACCTGTCCGATCGCGATGAGCTTGTCCACCTGGGCTGCCGTGCCATTCTTGCCTGCATGATTGGAAGGTGGCAGCAGGTAAACATCAACTTCGCTCGATGTGCTTTCCATGTCAGCCGTCTCCACGTGGACTTTGCCGACGCCGTCACTGCGCATCACCACCTTGCGCTCGGCGGCGGAATAGGTCAGCGCGCCGCCCTGCATACGAATCACGGATGGATTGGCTGAGTGCGGCTGTGCCCCCGATGCTGTACCCAAAGCGCCCACCATAACCACCTGGACAGGATCGCTGGAACCGGATGCATGTGCCGTCAGCATCTGCTTCGTCCGATTGAGAGTGATGACAGGAGCCGAGATGGAGTTGGATGCCTGCCAGAAACGCGCATGCCCGGTGAACTTGACCTCGCTCGTGGATTGATTCAACGCAGCCTGCTCAGCAACGGCGTGAACCGGCCCTTGACCGCTGTGCATGCCCAGACCGGCGATCGATCTGGGTCCGCTATCCCCTGAATCGCCGTGATCCAGCCAGGTTGCCTTCACACCGCCACGCGCTTCGGCATCTCCGGTTGATTGCGTCACCTCGATGCTCTGCGCCAGCACCTGCAGATCGCCTTCTTCCACGCGTGGAGACTCTGTCAGCCATATCTTTCCGCTTTCGCTCCGATAGACCGCTTTGCCGCCCGTTGCGCGCATCGCGGCGGGGACCTGGTTGCCAGCTTGAGCGGCCGGAGTCTCTGTGAGAACCACATGGCCCTCCACCGTCGCAGAATCCAATGCCAGATTCCCCTCCGGCGCGGCAACGCGGGTGGCTCCGCTTTTCGAAGAGGCAAAATGCGCCACCAGCGTGTCTCCCTGGGTGGTGTCCTGCGCTCCCTTGGCCGTTGTCTGCTCCATGCGGGCATGGCCCGTGCCCGTGATATCCGTCAACACAGAACCCGCGGAAAAAATCCCCGAGACCGCGTCGGCTGCCAAACTATACGGCACCTGAGGGGCCGTCCCATGCTGGCTCTGACCCCGGATGATCACGCCGCCGTCCCCATCGAGCCGGGCAATCTCAATCCGTCCCTGGCCTGTATCGCGGAAGCGCAGATCCGCGGTGCTTGAAGCCCACGTGGTGTGGCTGCGCTCTAGCCTCTTTGCCAAAGTCTGCTCGCTGTCGCTCGTCATTTGCACACCACGTTCCAGATGAGCGGTCGCTAACACGCCCGAGGGTGTGAACTCCAGCTTTGCCGTGGGTGCGCTTGCCCGTATCTGGCGATCGGGAGCGAAGCTCTCCAGCGCGACTCCGCCCTGCAGAAAGCCGTGCCGGGGGTGGCTGTCGGAATCAAAATTCACTGTCCCAGTCGGAGCCGTCACCCGGCTTCCCGAGGCGCTGGTCAGCGTCAACTGGTTCTGCGCGTCCAGTTGCGCAACCGAGCCATCGTTGCGGAAGTGCAGCGTGGACGCACCGCTGTCTAATTGGCTGCCGCGATACCGTACTGTGCTGTTCATCAGCCGGCATGTCTGCCCCGAGCGCTCGAGCTCCGCGTGCGCAGCCTGCAGTTCGGCAACATCGGCGCCACGCCGTAGAGTCATCTTCACAGAGCGGTCCAGGACGAGCAGACCCTGCCCTGAGTCCAACGTCGCGCCGTCGGCGCTTCCCGAGCCCTTCTCCAGTTCAAATTCGACCTGTTCATTTGTGCTGGCAAGGCCGCTGTTCTGGTCGAATACCAATCCGCTGGTTCGCACACTGACCTGCTGCGCTGCAGGGGTAGAGCCAGGCGCATTTGCGGATGCAGCCGCCGAGCGCGTCAGGGTAATCTCCACCGGCCCGTTGGCTTTCGCCGTCCCAGCCTGCTGGTTGTACTCGAACTCATTGCCTTGGATCGAGTCCATCCGGTTGCCATGCGTGTCGAAGATCTCGATGTGCACGTCATGCAGCATCGCATAGCCCTGTTTGAGTTGCACGACTTTGGACGCTTGTATCTTGAAGAGCGTATGGCCGCCGTGGGCTTGGGTGTACGTAAACCCGCTGGCCTCCTGCTGAATATCGACTCCCAGCCGCTTGGGCAGATCATGCCGGTTCAGCGGATTCTTCCACTTGCCGATCGCGAGAAACACAACCAGCGCTGCGATGAGAAGAACGCCCGCCGCAAGCACCAGCGTTCGCAACCGTTCTATGGTGAACCTCACAGGGTCAGTTCCTCAGGCCCAGGCGCTCCGCCAGCCGCTGCGCCAGGCTCTCCCCCAGCTCACTCCAGAGCAAACGCGCCGTGGCTCCTGAGCCTTTTTCGATCGCGGCCGTAAGGTTAACGAGCTGGCGCACGTTCTCTTCCACATGCCGCGCTGCTTCCGCATCCAACTCGTTCCCTTCATCCAGGAACGCCGCGTCGGTTCCGAACTCAACGCGGATGTGGCCCTCCTGCTCATAGCTGCCATCGTCAAACAGCGGACCAAAGCCGGTGACGCGCACCAGCCGCGACTCCCGCACCCAGCGCGCATCGAGGTCAGAGGGCGCCTCAAGCTCCCAGAGCGTCCATCCAATTTGAAATTCGTAGGCGTAGTCTTCGTGAAGGATTTCAAGCGCCTCTTCGACCGCCTGCCTTGACTCCGCGCCGCGCTCGCCGCGCCCATAGACACACTGGAAGACCGGCGCCTCGCTCCAGCTCACCGGCCACACCGTTGCGGCATACACACGCGACTCGCCGCCATGCGCGGCAAAAGCCTGCAACACGAGATTCAGCTTTTCACCCAGCGCAGTCAGGCGCAGATTCGGGTACCAGAGACTTAGATAGAGCGCGTCCGCCATCACACTCGATTGTAGTGGTGCGCCCGTTATGCCGTCACAATCTCGCTGAAATCGGCGATGCCGGAGAAGCTCCGCAGCACTCCGTCAATCAGACCGAGATGAGCGCCGCGCACCTGCGGGTCCGGGTCGAGCACCATCACCTTGTCAAAGAAGGCGTCCACGACAGGCCGCAGCGTGGCAATCTCCGCCAACGCCTCGCCATACGCTCGCTTCTCTCGCAGCGCAGTCACTTTGGGCGCCAGCGCAGCGGCGGCATCCGCAAGGTGCTGCGCCTCGGGCGCCAGCTTCCCGCTCTGCGCCTCACCCACCGCGAAGCCCTTTTCTCCGGCTTGCCGCAGGATGTTCTTGATGCGCTTGAACGCTGCGGAGATCGCCTCAAAATCGGAAGAAGTCCGCGCCGCAGTCAGTGCCTCGGCGCGTGCAATCGCATCGCGCACGTCGTCGGCGCCTGCAGCCAGCACGGCATTGACTACGTCGTAGGGAAAGCTGCGCATGTCCTTGAGGTAAAAATGCAGCCGCTCGCGAAGAAATGCAGCCACCTGTTCCTTGTTTGCGCCATCTGCGCCCGATCCATGCAGGACAGAATCAAGTGTCAGCGGCAGCTCCGACTCGGCCAGAATCTTCACGATGGCATTGGCGGCGCGACGCAATGCAAACGGATCTTTCGAACCCGTCGGCGCATTTCCAATTCCGAACATCGACACAATGGTCTGGATGCGATCCGCCAGTCCAAGAATCTGCCCCTCCACCGAGACGGGAATGTTGTCCTCCGTCGAAGCGGGCGTGTACTGCTCATAGATCGCCAGCGCAACCCGCTCGCCCAGCCCCTGCGCCCGCGCATAGAGCCCGCCAATGATACCTTGCAGCTCTGTGAATTCCTTCACCAGCTCGGTCGTCAGGTCAGTCTTTGCCAGTTCCACGGCTTTGAGAAGGGCGGCTTCGTCGAATGCGACACCCGCGCCCTTGACGGCAGCAGCCAGTGCGCGCGTCACGCGAAGATTCTGCTCTGTCTTCCAGTGGTAGCTGCCCAGCTGCTTCTGGAAGGTCACATGCTTCAGGCTCTCGACACGCTCGGCCAGCGGCGTCTTCTGGTCAAAGTCCCAGAAGAATCGGGCGTCCTTGAAGCGGGCGACGAGAACCTTTTGGTTCCCATGGCGGATGATCGCTTCCCCATCCGCGTCCGCTTCAGTGTTCAGCACAGCCAGAAAGTGCGGCGCAAGTTTGCTGTGAGCATCCTCCACGGCAAAGTACTTCTGGTGGTCGCGCATCACCGTGACCAGCACCTCTTCAGGCAGCGACAGAAACTCCCGCTCAAAGTTGCCCAGGATAACCGTCGGCCATTCCGTCAGGTGCACCACCGTCTCCAGCAGTGGCTCATCCTCACGCCAGCGTGCTCCCGGCACGGCTCGCGTCGCCTTGTCGAGCGCCTTGCGGATGATCTGCCGCCGCTCCGCCACATCGGCCACGACGAACGCCGCGCGCATCTGTTCTGCGTAGCTCCCGGCCAAAGTTAAAACCACGGAGCGGTCTCCATGCAGCACGCGATGGCCGCGGCTCGCGTTGCCCGCGGTTATGCCCGCAATTTCCAACGGAACGACGACGGCATCCAGAAGAGCCACGACCCAGCGCAGCGGGCGCACAAACCGCTCCGGCTTGCCCTCACGCCAGTACATATTCTTCGCCCAGTAGAGCGCCAGCACTTCCCTGGGCAACTCCGTCGCCAGCAACTGCGCCGCACTGACCCCCTGCCGCCGGACGGTCACGCCGACATACTCGCCCTTGGTGGTCGTCACTTTTTCCAGCGCAGAAACAGGAACGCCTGCCTTCTTCGCAAAGGCTTCTGCCGCAGGCGTTGGCGCGTCATCCTTGAAGGCCACTTTCCACGACGGGCCCGTCATCTGCTCGTCCGTATCGGGCTGCGCGGCCAGCACGCCTTCCACCAGCACAGCCAGCCGCCGCGGCGTGGAGTACGTGGTCAGCTTTGCCTCCGGCGCAAGCAGCCGCTCGCGCGTCAGAAGCTCCTTCACGCGGCGACCCAGCTCCGCCTCAGCCCCGGCAATCATGCGGGCCGGAACCTCTTCCAGCCCAATCTCCAGCAAAAAATCTGACATAGGTATCCAACTCACTTGAAATCGTGCGACGACTCAGCCCGGCTAGGCGGCTTGCTGCGCCGCGTAAGCCTTGGCCACTCCCACAGCCAGCGTGCGAATGCGCCCGATGACGCCCACGCGCTCGGTGACGCTGATCGCGCCGCGAGCGTCCAGCACGTTGAAGAGGTTGGAGCATTTAAGAGCCAGCTCATAGGTCGCCAGCAGCGGGAAGCGCCGCTTCTCGGCCGGAGTCGCAGTCTCGCTGGCCAGCAACGTGTCCGCCTGGGCAAGCAGCCCTTTCGCTTCGGCCTCGAACCGGTTAAAGTGCTCCCACAGGTTGTCAATATCGGCAATCTCGAAGTTGTAGACGGAAAACTGCAGCTCCTCCGCGAGCCGCACTTCACCGTAGGTCACCGGCGCTCCGGTCTCGGGATTGCGCGCCCACACGATGTCGTAAATCGAGTCGACATCCTGCAGGAAGGCCGCAATCCGCTCCAGCCCATACGTCAGCTCCGCGCAGATGGGGTCCAGATCCTGCCCGCCGCACTGCTGAAAGTAGGTGAACTGCGTAATCTCCAGCCCGTCCAGCATGACCTGCCAGCCCACGCCCCATGCGCCTCCGGCCGGCCACTCCCAGTTGTCCTCTTCAAATTTCAGGTCATGCTTCTTGAGGTCAATGCCGAGAGCTTCCAGCGATTGCAGGTAAAGCTCCTGCACATTTTCTGGTGGCGGCTTGAGGATGAGCTGAAACTGCGTGTGCTTGAACAGCCGGTTCGGGTTCTCGCCATAGCGCCCGTCGGCTGGCCGCCGCGAGGGCTGTGCGTAGCCCACTCTGTAAGGCTTCGGCCCCAGCACGCGCAAAAACGTCTCCGGCGCCATGGTGCCCGCGCCCACTTCGACATCGTAGGGCTGCTGCAGTACGCAGCCGCGCTCCGCCCAAAATCCCTGAAGGCGGAAGAGCAGATCCTGAAAGGTGAGAACCCCAGGTTTCAACTTGAATCCCAGTGCGGAGGAAGACACAGACACTCACTCTCTTAGAAGGAACTTCGCCCAGTTTATCAGCCCTGACGCTGTAATTCGATCAGAGCCGCGCCAGCGTCTCGGCAGCGCGCAACCGGCGCTCCAGATGCCGCTCCAGAGCCTGCAGCGCAAACCGCCGAAGGTCGGAGGCACGCCGGCGCGGCCATGGCTCCCCGGCCAATGCCGAGACCGGAACCCGCAGCATCCTCTGCGCCAGGTGCAAGGAGTCCGCGCAAAGCTCGGCTGCGTGGTCCGGCCGATGGACACCGCAGAATAATCCATCGGCGTACAGGCTGAATGAGATTTCGTCCGCGTGCAATGCCTCGCCACAAACGGTGCACCGGCCGATCTCCGGCAGCAGTCCCATCAGGCGAGTCATCCAGAGAAGAAAGTAGGTAAGCGGCATCCACGGCTGCTCCGTCGTCGTTTGCTCCAGAACACTGGCAAGGAGCCGAAAGACACTGTCTTGCGGATCGCGCTCCGGGAGCGCCTCATCCAGCACTTCGGCATACAGGCTCAGGATTGCCATGCGAACGGCGTCCACTGGCGTTGAGAGGGGCGAGCGGATGATCTCAAGCTGATCCAGCCGCATCAGTTCCTGGCGCGGCCGCTCGGCAAACCAGGCGCGAGCGAGCGTCATCGGCTCCAGTGCGCCGCCGAAACGTCTGCGGCTCTTCAGCGCCGCCTTTGCGACCCCGCGCAGGCGCCCATAATCGCGCGTAAACAGGCTCACAATCAGGTCGGCCTCATGCACGGGCCAGGTGCGCAGGACCACTGCCTCTGAGGTCAGCACGCTCATGAAACTTCCTCAATGGAGAACGGCGCGTTGGGCGCCGATGTGCCGCCAGAGACACAAACGCGCACCCCGCAAAGCAGGATGCGCGCGTGGAATGGAACTCGAAGAATCGAACTACCGGCCGTAGTGCGCGGCGTTCTTCTGGGTAAAGTGAGCCCACTTCTCCGGCAGGTCATCCTGCGCAAAAATTGCCGAAACCGGGCAGGCCGGAACGCATGCGCCGCAGTCGATGCACTCGACCGGATCGATGAAGAGCTGATCGGAATCTCCGAAGCCGGACTCGTCCTTCTTGGGGTGGATGCAATCGACAGGACAGGCGTCCACGCAGGCGGTGTCCTTGGTGCCGATACAGGGTTCTGCAATCACGTATGCCATCTTTACTGTCTCCGAGGAGGGTCAACCTTCGACGCTGATAGTAGCACACAGGGCCAGCCATTGACTTGACCCTGGGATTGCGTGTTTTGCCATGTGGGAATCCGGTTTCTCAACCCGCCCGGCGAACTCCGATTCAGCGGCCCGCCGCTTCGCGCGTTGCAGCCCACTCGGCCGGCGTGGGAATCGGACTCAAGTCCCGTCCAGCAAACATGTCATCGAAGAAACGCAGCATCTCCTCGTGAATGAATCCATTCGAGGCCAGAACCTCGTCGCTTGCAAGGCGGTACTGCCTGCCCGCGAAATCGGTGACGCGGCCACCTGCCTCTTCCACCAGCAGAATTCCGGCCGCCGTGTCCCAAGGGTTCAGGTTGAATTCCCAGAACGCATCCATGCGTCCAGCCGCTACATAGGCCAGGTCCAGAGCGGCTGAGCCCGCGCGCCGCACGCCATGCGAGCGCAAGGTGAACTCTTGGTAGAAGTGGATATTCGGGCTCTGGTGCCGCTTGCGGCTGGGAAATCCGGTCGCTACAAGCGCCTCGGCCAACATCGCATTGCGCGAAACGTGCAACGCCTTGCCATTCAACTGCGCGCCGCGTCCCTTCTCTGCGGTAAAGAGCTCATCCCGCATCGGATCGTAGATCACCGCAGCAACCAGGCTTCCGTCCTCATCGGAGCGGACCCGTTCGGGGCGCTGCTCCAATCCCAGCGAGACGCAGAACTGCGGAAACCCGTGCGCGAAGTTCGTCGTCCCGTCCAGCGGATCGACATACCACCGGAATTCCTGATCGAGCCGCTCGCGGGTTCCCTCTTCACCAAAGATTCCATGGTTGGGAAAGGTCTCACCCAGTCGCTGCCGAATAAGCTTTTCCGCAGTACGGTCCGCAACCGTCACCAGATCCACGTCTCCCTTGTACTCGGTCTCCACTCCCTGCGCGAAAAACTCACGCAACAGCGCGCCCGCTTCTTTCGCGATGGGCGCAGCGCGTGTGACCCACAGGAAATCGGACGAAGGCGACTCACTCATGCGCTCGCCTCCCGCGAGTTGGCGCTGCGTGGCGCCCGCTTGCCCGCATTCTCGGTGATCGTTTGAATCTGGTTCTTGTAGATAAATAGATTGGGCTTTCCGTCTCGTGTCAGGCGCAGCATCGAGTCGTCAAAATACTCAATCCAGCCGTTTACCGTTTCACCGTCTTGCAGCTTGATGGAGACATTGATCTGCCGCTCGCTGAGTGAGCGCAGATAGAGCGCCTCCTGCCCGGTTTCACCCGGAGGCGGCGTCTTCGCAGAGTGACGTGAGGACACAGGTACGGTCATGATCTCATTGTAGTCGCGGATGCAGAACGCCTGGCGTCAGGCATGACGTGCTCGCCTCACAGAATGTTGGTGGTGAGCGTCGCAAGTGGGCCTCAGTGCCGCTTCGCCGTTGAATCCGCGTAATAACCTGTGCGGGAACTGATGCTGTACTGTCCCAGCGCGGCGCGCGGAATGGTGACTCGAATGCGATGAAAGTCCGAGCCCGGAACCTGGTTCTGCGGGTAGTAGCCCAGAAGATATTGCGTGCGCAGATCGTCGCTCACCTTCTTGAATGCCTGATCCAGCCCTCCCTGATCGGCATAGAAGCTCTTGCCACCTGTCTGTTCGGCGAGTGTAATCAAAGCGTGTTCGCCGCCGATGTCGCGCCCCGCGCTGGCCTCAATCGGCACATCGATGATGCTGTAAATCATCACTTCATTGCGCAGAGCCTGCTCCAGTGCCTGCGGATAGGTAGTGCTCTTCGCGGTGTCTCCACCATCGGAGACCAGGACCAGAATCTTCCTTCCCTGCTTCTGCCCGAGCCGCTGCGATGCGAGATAGATTGCGTCGTAGAGTGCGGTCGAATCGCCGCCTCGCAGACTATCCAATCCATGATCGATTTGCTTGAGGTTGTTGGTGAACGAGGTCCGCTCCGTAACGAACGTGGCGAACTCGATTACGCTCATCTGGTCCTGTGGCCGCAAAAGAGCCAGTGCGAATCGCTTGCCGGCATCGTGTTCCAGGGCCCGGTCCTTATACACACTATCGCTGGTATCGATTGCCAGAGTGATATTGAGCGGGACTTCGGACTGACGTTCGAAGAGCGAGATCTTCTGCGGACGGCCATCTTCAAACAGAGCAAAGTCATCGCGAGACAACCCTCCGACAATGGCCCCATTCTGGTCGGTCACATTGACGAAGACGTTGACCAGCTTCACATCCATCTTGAACGTAACATCCTGGGCGCGAGCGCTCGGCCACGCGAATGCGAGCGAGCATGCAAGGCAAAGCGCCTTCGCCGCCCTTCGCACCCACCTACCGCGCATCCGGAACCTCCACCTGAATCGCAGGCGGGAATGGCTCCCCATCCGTCCAGACTGCTCCGTCTACAAAAGTTTCCTTCTTCCAGATGGGGACGGTCTTTTTGAGGGTATCGATGACCCACCGGCAGGCATCAAAGGCCTGCGCACGATGGGCCGACGCAACCACGATCAACACGCTCGTCTCGCCAATCTGCAAGCGCCCCAGCCGGTGAACGATGGTCACATGGCGCACTCCGAAACGGGTCAAGGCTTCCTGCGCCAGCGCTGTCATCTGGCGCTGCGCCATGTCTTCGTACGCTTCGTAGTCCAGGTGCAGGGTCTTCCGGCCGCGCGACTGGTTGCGCACAATTCCGTCAAAAACCACGACTGCGCCGTCCGCTCCATCCTTAACCGCATCAGCCAGAGCCGCAGCATCCATGCGCTCGCGCACAAGGGCAATCCGCACCGGATCCAGGTCCAGGTTCCCGCCCGAGACCGGAGGCAACAAGCCCACTTCGTCTCCATCCCGCAACAGGTGACCTGCCGTTGCATACTCGGCATTCACGCTGACAGCGATGCCCTTGAGGATCACGCCGGGCTGCGTCTCGCCGAGCTGCGTCAGAAGATCGGCGACGGTCGCACGATCCGGCACTGTCATCGCAAATGAGTCTTGGCCCAGCCTGTCTTTCAACACGCCAAACGCCAGCACGCGCACCTGTGTCATAGATAGAAGGATACTGCCTGTGCAGAGTTAGACGCACCAGGTCTGCCGTCGGTTCGCAACGGGCCGGGGACACGCGCGGACCTCGCACCGGACCGCGTGTCGCCGGGCTGGCGCAAAGCGATCCGGAGTGTCTGGCTCACACAGC